>CAZZXW010000001.1:0-30439 GCA_964658095.1 uncultured Parafilimonas sp.
GTGAAATCATTTATACTATAAATAAGTTCAGGATATAGTATGCTATACAAAGCAAATTTTGTAATCTCAAATCCAAATTCATCTTTACTTAAACTTTTGCCAGTGTTCTTACATTGAATATTTCCGTATGCTTTTCCGTTTCTAAATAATGCACAGTCTCTTCCATGATCTCTTACCCCACTCATTAAACTAATAGAATTAAATTCAGTTATAAAACCAAATTCAATTTCTTGCTTAAAGATTGAATAAACGAGTTCTTCAAATCTTCTCGGGGCAAGTGAATTATAAGCGTATGTTTTATTTTCAATTGCTATTGGCTTGTCGTCTTCTTCAATTATAGTGGGTTCTTGGTAACTAATTAAACGCATATACGTTGATTTCAAACTACACAATATTATAAACCATATCACACACTCCCTTCATCTTTTCCACAATCATTGTACAAACTCTTTTTGAGAAATTCAACTACCTGTTGTTTGTAATCTGCAAAGCGTTACGTGTTGAACTTATTTACAATGATTGTACGTGATACTTAAGACTCAATTCCTAAGATAAATTGACTGCAGAAGCAAGAGGATTTTATCTTCATTAGGCATCTTTAATAATCCTACCTTGAGGTAATTAGTTCTTCACCATTTATCAGCTTGATATGAACGTTTGCTTCTCTACAAATCGTTCGGCTTTATTGCTTAACAGAAGTATCATATTCCATCAGTATAAATAACGGAAAAGTAAGAAAGTTTTCTTTTAAAAAGAGAGGATTTTTACTATAGGTTTTGTGAATTCAACACTTAAATTATTTCGAATAAAAATTATGTTTATCTTTTACAAGTAGACAAACGGAAGTAAGCGAAAGAGAAAACTAAATCAGCGTTAAGATGATTACCGTGAAAACAAATTGTAACAGTTACCACCATCACTTTGAATCTATTTGATATGAATATAAATACTGCAGACGAAGATGATCATGAAGAAATTATCTCGTACCATAAGCTAAGAACTTTTATCGGGATCATTGGCATTTTTCTCCCAATTGCCGTAGTTACCGGTTGTTATATTTTAGGTGCTAAAGGTTATTCATTTCAACACTCAATAAGCCATTACTATTACAGCAAAATGCATATTGTGTTTGTTTGTACACTTTGTGTATTAGGCGGTTTTCTTATTACTTATAAGGGGAAATCTGATAACCCCTGGGAAAGCAGAGTTTCAAACCTTGCCGGTTATTGTGCTTTTGGTATAGCAGCTTTCCCCACTAGTTTTAATGGCTTTCGAGCTGATCAAAATGGTACTAACCAGTATTTAGAACTTGTAAAAAAAGTAACTGAATCCTGGGGTTCGGTTCACTTCGCCTTTGCCGGTTCTTTGTTTGGCTGCTTTATTATTTTTTGTCTTTATTTTTTTCAAAAACCAGATAGAATATATACATCATCCAACGATAAATTAAAGTGGAACCGAAGAAAACTCTTGTATAAAATTTGCGGATGGGGTATTGCTGTAAGCATTATTATGATAGCGCTTTTTAATTTTGTAATTCATTACGACAAAGGACTATTTGCTTACACCACTTTTATTTTTGAAACGACGTCCTTAATGTTTTTTGGTACTGCCTGGCTGGTTAAAGGATCTTTGGTGTGGAAGAGCGTTCCTGTACTCAGGACATTAATTAAACCATTGCGATAATAGCGATCATACACTTAAAAAAATTCTTTTCTATCAAATCAATAAAGGAGTAATGCTATTATATACAAAGCGATGTGATTTACTGTATTACCTCTAAGAGTATTTTTCCTTGAAAATCAGCGTAAAATGCCTGTCAAAATTGTTAATGGGGCATTACCTTAAACTTGTGTTATTGCGAATATAAAAGGAACCACGAGTAAAGGGAGCAACACAATTCTCCGCATTCCTATACATCCAATATATCATCTGAACTTAAATGTTAGGCGAATGAGTGTAGAAGTCAGATTAAATGAACAACCAATCGAAGTATTGAAGGATGCCCCAACAACCTTAAGCCTATATATAATACCGGGAAGTGATACATTATTTGCGGGCAATGATTGCGGACAATTTCTGTTACAAGTAATCAACCTTGAAAAATTTTCAATTGTATTTGCAGTTCTTCAACCTAAAAAGGATGTGTGGTTTTCAATATCCTCACGCAATGATTTAATACTTAGCCATCTGTCTTTGAAAGGAAACTTTAAGTATAGTATTGATGAAAAAATTATAGACATACCTGAAGGCAAGTATAATATTTTTTTACATCAAGACTGCATGCGAAGCTGATGCTTTCTGGTAACAATGAATACGTCTCCATATTTCTGGTTTACCCTAATGATTTTATACGACAGCAATTAGCTTATTTTCCATCTATCGAAAATTTAAAGTATTTGATAGAAAAACAGATATCAGCGATTTCATCTTCACCAACATTTATGTCTGCCAAGATGTTTGATTGTGTTCATACTATTTTGCATTCTCCATACTCTGAAACAACTCACCGATTTCATACTGATATAGGAAAACACTTATTAAGACTAATGTTACAGGAGGTTACCAGAGCTGGACATACTGAATTTAAATATTCACTTGAATATTTAGAAAGGATTCATGCTGCCAAAAATTATATAGACAGCAATCTTCTGCGGCACAACACCATACATCAAATTGCAAGGAAGGTTGGCCTGAACGAAATAAAACTGAAAAGAGGATTTAAAGAGGTTTTCGGAAAAGGCTTATATGGTTACAGGAAACAAGAAAGATTAAAGATTGCAAAAGCTGCTTTAGAACAAACGACTAAACCTATCAAAGAAATTTCAAAAAGCACAGGCTATAAAAGCAGCAACAATTTTTCTATTGCCTTCAAAAAATTATTTGGCATATCGCCTTCACAAATAAGAAAAAAGGTTACCATATAGACGTTACAAAATAATTCTTATTACATACAATTTAAACCTGATTGCATATCTATTTGTTGATAGCTTGCATTACATCGTTCTCGCAAGATTGGTAGTACTAACCATTAATCCGTATTTAAACATTAAACCTTTTGTATGAAGCAAAATGGAATTTTAAATACGATTTGTTTTTTACTGATTGTTTTATTTGCCTATACCGGTTTAATTAAATTGAATAGTCATCAAGCTTTTTATTTTCAATTAAAACGATTTCCCTGGCTTTCTGCTACTCCAGGTTTGTGGGCCTGGTTTGTTCCGGTAACTGAGCTAAGTACAGTGTTGCTGTTATGTTTTACTTCTTTACGATTATACGGCTTATATGCAGCAACTGCCTTATTAACTGTTTTTACTTTATTTCTGATAATTATGGTCTGGTTTAATAAAAGCTTGCCTTGTTCCTGCGGCGGAGTGATCGGAAGGCTTTCCTGGAAACAGCATATAGTTTTTAACGCCTTCTTCCTGTTGCTTGCAGTGGCCGGGATTTATTTACATAAAAAAATTGTATTGTTAAATAAGCATTCTTAGAAACTATACATGAATAAAAATTGTTGCAACGACAGGGGAAACCGAAAACCTGTATAAAAGAGTAGGCAATTAATAACTTAAAGTTTTGCTTTTTAAGTTTATAAAAGCGAAAATGTATGAAAATCAATAAAAAGTCTTTAATGCCAGCAACCGCTTTAGTTGTTGCTGTACTGTTAGCATTTGGATCCACTGCTTTTAAAGCAGACAGACCCCTCGCAACTACAACCATGTATTATCAGGGCACTTCGTTTACGCAGGCAGATGTACAAACAAAATCGAACTGGAATACAACCTCTGTATCTTGCCCTACAGGCACTGTAAAGGCATGCCAGGTAACCGTACCAAGTACAGATGTATCAGGCGGCGCTTTTATTTCTACAATTTCATTAGTTGCCAGTAGTTCAACACCGTCAGTTTTAACAGATGTAAAAAACTCCGGAACCAGTGTGGACCCTACCATAAAGAACAGGTCCAATTAAGATGCGAAAATATAAAAGCTAAGTGCCGCAGCGCTTAGCTTTTTATTTAGTTAATATGGATTTTGAGCCATCCCCGACTCATCAATTACTGTCTTGGGAAGCGGAAGCGCATACCGGTTATCATTTGGTGGCAGCTTATAAATCCCGCCGTTGATTTTTCTTTCCGGGATAATGTTAGCGCCTTCTTTATTCAATCTTTTTATATCCTGAAACCGTAAGCCACGAAACGTAAGCTCTTTCCTTCTTTCAAGTAATATCTTACGTAAAGCATCTTGTGCATCAATCGCTACCACCGGTATGAAACTCGTATCAAACCTTTTACTTAGTAAAATATTTAGATCGTTCAATGCAGTAACCTTATCACCCTTTCTTGCGCTGCATTCTGCCTTTATTAAAAACATTTCATCAGTTGCTAATCCGGTGAATACAGCATAGTTATCCTGACTATAATTTCCTTTAAATGCCTGATAACCGTTATAGGAAGTAAAGAATGCAATTTTCCGAATGTCATTGTTAGCATAAGTGTTATATAAGACAGTATCTATCTTAGCATAATATACATTTATCACGTTAACATCAAAACACATTTCGGTATAAAAAATAGTTTCTTTATTAAATAGTTTAAAGGGAGCGTTTGGATCATTTAAAGGACCAATGATATCTGCATCACCATTGTAATTGATAAGGTCACTTTTTATTTGAAGGCACAAATTTGCATACTTAAAAGCACTGTCATACTTCCTCATGCTTAAGTATGTTCTTGCCAGCAGACCATAAGCAGCAACTTTTGACGGACGAAAGGGTTGAATAGGAAGGTTTGGTAAATAATCAATAGATTCTTTAGCATCACTGATTATTCTGTCGTAGGTGTCCTGCACGCTTGCCCTTACAGATACCTCGTTAAAATCAGAGGAAAGTCTTAAAGGAATGCCTAAATCATTAGCAGATGAATCTTCATCATATGCTTTTGAAAATGTCCATGCAAGTTGTAAAAAATAATAAGACCTGTAAAACAATGCAGAACCTTTCACATTGTTCCATGCTGTTTGGTTTGTATTATTCTTGTTTATCTTATCTAACTGCTCCAAACAATAATCTGCGTTATATACAGGCAGATAATTATACGACCAATCATTTGGCCATCTATAATTGTCGTAAGGCACCCATTTGTAAACATCCTGGTCTCTTTCTGTTTGCCCGTCATAATCAGATTGCAATAAAAAATATTCATCTGCCGAAGCTTCGCCAAATGTGGGTGTTCTTTGGCGGTTCATGTCGTTTGAATTATCCATCAATGCCTGAAGATCATATAAAGTTGTAGGTATAGTTATGCCTGTACTTGACTTTTTTTCCAGGTATTTTTTACAACCGACAGATAGCAATACCAAGAAACAGACAGCTAATAAGTAGTAATGTGTTGTTCGCACTCTTAGAGATTTAATTAGATATCAAAAGCTTATTTTAATACCGATTGTCCATGATTTTGGTGGTGGTAATGAAGACGCATAATCGGGATCAAAATGTTCTTTGTTCTCACGCCAGATGATGCCAAGGTTGGCTGCGTTAACGTATAGCTGAAGTTGTTGAAACGGCAGCTTGCTTATATGATTACTAAAAGTATATGCTAAGTTTATATATTGCAATTTAACGTTATCAGCTTTAAGCACATTTACTGAAGAGTAAGCATAAAAATTGTCTCTTGCATTGAATTGAGGATAATCAGTATAAACAAATGCAGGAACATTGGTCTTCAATTCATCGCCTGGTTTTTTCCATCTTTTTTCAAAATCAGCTGTTGCATAACCTATATTGATTAATGCGTCTGAGGTAAAAGCCGGTTTTCGAAAATAATAACCTAAACTGTATGAAATATTAAAAGAAGCACTAAATCCTTTCCAGCTTAATTCATTAATCACTGAACCAAAAAAACGTGGGGTTGACTGCCCTATATACACTATGCCTGAACTATCTCCACCTTTTGTTTCCGTTTGTGATACTATGGAATTATAATCAGTACTAACCTTACCATTTATATATCCTTGCGGGTCACCTGAATCATTTAAACCAACCCATTTATAAGCTGCTATTGCGTATAAAGGATAACCTACAACTGGTGTTATCCCGGCGCCAGAACCAACCAAATAAGAAATTGATTGAGCGCCAGTAGAATAATAAGCAGTGGTTTTACTTATGCTGTAATTAAACAACAGTTCTGTATTCCATTTAAAGGCTTTGTCAATGTTTTTAATCTTTAAAACCATGTCTATGCCATGGCCTTTCATATCAGCAACGTTTTTTTCTACCTCAGTTGATCTGGGAAAGGCGGTATAATCAAATGCTGTTATTCCATATAAATCCGAACCTTTTTTATAATAAAGATCTATACTTCCCGAAATCACATCGCGCTTCAAAGAGAAGTCAATTCCCGTATTTATTTGCTTTACTTTCTCCCATTTCAATAAAGGATTTGCCGGATTATTTATAATTTCACTGGGAAGATTTGTAGTAAAATCAGTATAACCAGATCCTGAAATTGGAAGCGGCGTTTTTGTTACATCTACATTGCCGCTATATCCATAGCTGACTCTTAACTTTAAGAACGGCAACCATCGAATGTGGTATATTGATTCCCTTGAAATGTCCCAAGCAAGTCCAGCAGACCACAAAGGATTCCATTTATTATTAGTGCTAAGTCCAAATACATTTGAGGCATCTTTTCTCACGCTTCCATACAGTGTATAACGTTCCTTATAAGCATACGAAGCGTTGCCGTAAAAAGAAACAAACCGATTTGTAGTGGTTGCCAAAACGGAAGGTGGATCTGGTACCGAGTAATAGTTACCTGAAATAAAAGTGGGATAGTAGTTTTTATAATCTACTGTTCCAAAGGAAAGCGGGTCTTTATTATATCCATAGTAACCATAAGTATAACCATCGTTTACAATTTGCCTTATTTCATTACCAATGATACCGGATACAGCATGATTTTTCCAGGTATGATTAAAGTTTATCTGTGCCCGAAAATTTTGTGAGTAAATATCTGAATTATAATTCTGCAAAATTCCCCCAGTTGGTATAATATAATTTATGTTTCCTGTAGAGTAATCTAACTGCGAAAAAGTATTGATCAAATCTCTTGTATAAAAGCTTTCCATATCAGCCAACCTTTCTGAATTGCTTGTTTGCTTTTGATACTGATAATTGATGTTTAACTGTAAGCTGCGCAACAGTTGGTAACTTAAACCCGCATTTGCAACAATTTCCTGTTGCTGTACTGTTGTCACGTCGTGCTTGTAATCATTCAAAGGATAAAAATTCCAATTTAACAAATGACCTTCGCCTGCTGTATCAATATAATCACTTCGATACCGGTCAACCGCAAGCGATTCACCATCCGGACTCTCAAATTGCAGATATGGAACGCGTCTTCCGTTTATCTGAAGACCTGTTTGAATGCCGCTGATCGTTTTACTGCTTGTATAGTAGGCACCAAGTGTTAAGTGCAGATTTTTAACCGGTTTATATGTATTATAAAAACGCACATTAACCTTGTCAAAGGTGTTTTTTAGTGTTCCGACGTCTTTATCAAAGTCTCCAGAAATTAACCAGGCGATATTATTGCCACCTCCGCTTAACTGAAGATTGTATTGTTGTGTAACAGCAGTTTGATAGAAGTACTTTTCGTACTGGCTGCGGCTATCAATTTTTTTAAGTGCATTAATTTGTGAAGCCGAATCTTTTGCAGATATCAAGCCTTCTTTTCTATGCAGAAAGACTTCTACTGCAGGTGTTAATGGCGGCCTTTGATAGGTATTGTTAATGTCATTATCAAAGTATCCTTTATTGAAAATAAATTGTTCTACATCAATATAATCACTTGTTGAAATTTGAGAGAGATAAAATAGGTCAGGCTTATCAGTTATAATTACATCGGTATTAATATTAACGTTTAGCTTTTGATTAAATCTACCCTTCTTTGTTGTAATTACTATTACGCCATTGCCGGCTCTTGCACCCCATATAGAAGTAGCGGCTGCATCTTTTAAAACCGTTATGCTTTCAACATCATTCGGATTAATATTATTAATATCGCCTTCATAGATAAAATTGTCAAGTACGATTAATGGTTGAACAGGCCCATTTATGGTGCTTAATCCCCGAATAGAAATTGGATTAGCGCGACTTTGCGCATCAAGCTTGCCTATATTAAATATTAAACCACTGGTAACATTATTTAACCGTTGCAAAATATTTGTGCCTGTTTGCTGGTTAAGTGTTTTATTATCAATTAAAGTAAAAGCACCAACCGCTTTTTCTTTTTGAATATCCTGATAACCGGTGCTTACAATAGTCACTTCATTTAATTCATTGGGCGCTTCTTTCAACGTTATTATGAATGGCTTCCTGCTGCTTGTTACATTAACTGTCTGCGAAGTATAACCAACATAATTTACTGTAAGTTTTGCATTCATTGACGGTATTGTAATTTGGAACCTTCCGGCTTCATCGGTAGTTGAAGAAGTAGTTGTTCCTTTAACACTTACAGTTGCATTTGGCAAGGGTAATAATGTAGAGTCTGCGACAACGATTCCTGTAATTACCGTATCAATAAGAATCAGCTTTTGATTGTTTGTTTTTGACGAGGCATGTGGTTGCACTGGCGTTATAATTATACTTTCATCCATTATACTATATTGAAAAGGTTGACCTTTAAAAAGCTGTTTAAGTACCACATCCAATGGCTTATTTATAAAATATAATGTAACCGGCTTTGCCGTTTTTAATAATGAATTGTCATAGATAAACCTGTAAGGTGTTTGTTGTTGAATTAATGTAAATGCATTTTCTAATGAAGCATTACTCAACTGCACAGAAACAGAGTTTGTATCAAGTGAGTGATTTGTTTGGGCGTATGTTACTTTGGCTGTTCCAAAAAACAGCAGTAGTAAAAAAGTTTTGTACATCAGGCAAAAGCATTGCCTGTACCTGCTTATGAGCAGCGTTTGTTTCTTCATAGCAATTATATTGTTGCTGATAAATATTATAATGTTAGCCGGCGAAAGGCTTTAGAACGACTGTATTATTCGTTATTGTAAATCTGGCTATGCCGGTTAATTCCATTATTTGCAGCAGCTTACTCAATGGAATATTTCTTTTAATCTCACCTGTAAAAAATTTCTTTTCTGTAAACCCTGTATCATAAACAATGTTTACGTTATACCACCTGGCTATTTGTTCTGTTACCTGCTGTAACGGAGTGTTTTGAAACATAAACAATCCATTCTTCCAGGCAATAGTCATTGCCGTATCTGTTGTTGTTAAATGAATTGCCTGTTTATTTGCAAGCAACTGTTCACCGGGTTTCATTACAATATCTTTTTGCATGGCGCTTACTTTTATAACACCTTCGGTTAAAGTGGTTGTAATTAAACTGTCTGTGTTATTGTAAGCGTTTATTTCAAATGCAGTTCCTATATCCTGCACGTTTATCTTATTGACTATTACTACAAAGGGCTTTAATTTATTTTTTACTACTTCGAAGTAAGCTTCACCAGACAGTAATTCAACTTTTCTTTCGTTAGCAGCAAACTGTAAGGGATAACGGAAAGACGTTGCTGCATTCAGCCATACTTTTGTTCCGTCTTCTAATTCAACTTTATATTCACCACCTTCAGGTATAACCAGCGTATTATATCGCTCCTCTCCCGCCCTTTTGTTAGTTTTATATGTTATAGAACCGTTACTGCTTGTTAAATCGCTTCCATTATCATTAAACATGCTGTCACTTGCTTTACTTAACGTTATAATATTGCCGTTGCTTAGCACGAGCTTTGCCTTTTGTGTTCCGGGCAATACATCATCGCCATATTTACTGGTAAGCGTGACTGCAGATAGATGCTTAGGAACGTTTACCTGCAATAATTCCCAGCTTGCAATTGCCAATATAGACACAGCAGCGGCTGCCATCCATATCCGGCCACTAGCTTTCCTGCTTGTTTTAGTAACCATTTTGGCTTGCAGTCGCCGCCATGCGGCTTCAACATCAGTTGAGATAAATTCTGCTGACTGGCTTTCAAGCCTTTCCTCATTAGTTAGTTTCCAAAACAATAATCTGTTCTGCTCGCTTTCTGCAAGCCAATTGTTTAAATACTGTTCTTCTTTTTCTGTAAGCTCGCCTTTAAGATGTTTTACGATTAATGAAGCAACATAAAAACTTTCGTTTAAGTTCTTGTCTTCGTTTTCGTGCATTGGTTGTTTCTTCTTTCTGTTTGTAAAAAAATGCAGTGTATTAATAGAAACAATTAAAAATAGAAAACGGATACCGTAAAAGATTTTAAATAGTGGATATTCTATAACGAGAAATTAAAATGATGCAAATACATAAACCTGGCAAGAAGATAACCTAAAACAAGACATACAACAGAAAAGATAATTATTGCAAGTGTTCTTGATTTGCTTGTTTGTTCATATAACTGTTTATAATGTTCTGCACGTTCAAAGTCAGTAAGTTGGTCTTCCATTTTAAAATATTAAATCAATTTTTTCATTGTGATTCCGCTTCATAGTCTTTTTTTACCTATAATAAATCTCAATCTATACTTGCTGCCGTACAATCTTTGGCTGTTATTCCAGCGATTTGCGCCACGATGCCATCTGTTCAAATTTGTAAGCTTTTTTCCAAGTATGTCAATCGTAATCATAATCAAAATTAGTAAGGTTTATTTTCCGGATGATCTTTATAATGTGACGGTGACTTTATCTCTTGTACCTGTATATATTCAGCAACTCAAGTCATGAGTATAATAAGCAAGAGCTTAACTGCAAACCTAAACTTTTTGCGCAATGCTTTTATACCGTTGAGTTTATGCTTTTTTACTGTGTGCACTGAAATGTTCAATTGCTCAGCAACCTGTTTACTATCTAAACCTTCTTTAAAGAGAAGATGCATTACACGGCGTTGTTCTATGGGAAGTTTTTCCAACTCTTCATATATGGCTCCTAATACTTCTGCTCGTGTTATTTGATTTAAGATAAAGTCTTCGCTTTCTGATTGTTTATAGTAAGCTAATGCATATTGTTTAGCAGCAGTGCGTTTTTGTTGTTGTATATAATTTAAACATGCATTCTTTACGGAGATGTATAGTATCGCTTTGATATTTTTATATTGACTGAAGTCTGGTTGCTTTTTCCAAAGTTTAACGAATACATCATCTGTTATTTCTTCTGCAACTTCTTTACTGTTTAAAAGCTTTTGTGCAAAGAATATAAGTCCAGCATAGTATTTATCAACCACATTTTCTACAGTGATTATATGAATATGTGTCGCATCATTCATATAAAACATTATTGGTTTTACGACTTAATGTTTTTATTAATCTTACCAGTTCTGTATTCTGTTGTATTAATAGCTCGTTCTGTGTTTGCAGCGCTTTAATGGTTGTTGCAAGCTGTGCGTTTATAATGTTGTATTGATCATCGCTTACAGCATCTTTAAAAACAATTACAGGTGTATTTTCTGAAAGCAGGTGCGCAACATTTATTTTATATAAAGCTGCTAATTTCTGTGCCTGTTCTGCGGTAAGTTTAGATGGGTTAGTTTCTAATCTTGCATAGGTTGCCTGGCTTGTGCCGAGTATGTCTTCTGCCACAAACTCCTGTGTGAAGTCATTTATCTACCTTAAGATTTTAAGTGCGCTGGCAGCCATATATGAATGAACATTAAACGTGAATACAATGTTTCGTCTTGCTGGTAAGAAGGGTTTACTCTTTTATAAATTATAAAAAAGAGCGTGGAACTCAACCTACCGTTCTGAGGCTCTAGGAAGCCCTACCACAATAGATGAGCCCACGCCTAAGCATGAGCTCTTCACCTATTGTCTTGTGGCTTAAATTTCCTAGATTTCAGAACAAGACTCAAAGCGAATTGCTTCAATATTTTGAAGAATCGCAATTTAAAGGTAAGCATTTTCAATAATGGTGTTCGTACGAACGTCAATGAATTTTTGAAATGCCAAGACTTTACATCTTCAATGGATGTAAAGGAGAAGCTTATTGCGAAATATAAATTAGCAATAACAATACAAAAAATCATTTCGAATAACGTTGATCGAAGTGAAGATGGATTGGTTACGAGTTTAAGAAAACTTGCTGCTTCTTCCCAAACAGGATATTCAATTATCCAAAAGATAACTTCAAGCAAAAAAGATCCGCAATTCCACTACACTTGCTGCAATTATCGATGGCTTAGGAATTTCCTTTTCTGAGTTCTCAAAAGTATATGACGCGGTTATAGAAAAAGAAATCGAGGAGTATAAAAACTCATTGAAAGAAAAATTAAAGCAAGCAAAATCCTATTCTACAAAAAAGAAAACGTCGAAGAAAAAATAAAAATTATCGACAGTGCAATCGCCGAAGACATTACGGTTGAAGAGTTTTAGATTGATTAAAAGATAATGATTGCTACAACATATACTTTTACCTACTGATTTAAGAAACACAGACAAAACTTTCAATTAAGAAGTCTGTAAGAATATGGAGGCAATAAGTTCTCATCAGGCAATGTGTCAATTGTAACAACCGGAATTCTAATACTGCCGCAGTGTGTTCCAAACGCAGATAAAAATTCAAGCTTAACCTTTTTTTCTTGTAATCTGTCTGATAAGATGCAAAGAGCCAAAGTTTTACTTATGATCGCCGATTTTTTTTCTAAATAAGAAAACAATAAATCGTAAACTTTCTTAATTGTTCGACCCGAGGAAACAACGTCAGTGATTATTATAAAATTATTGTACTTCTCCAAATTTATTTTTTCAAAACAATCATCGTTAAATAGCTCATTATGAGTAAAGCGTTCTATGTTTTCTGTAAAAGACCTGCAAAGATTTTTTAAATTAAGTGACACTGAGAGGTGGCTTGCAATCACAGAACCCCAAGAATTTACTCCAATAAGCAAAGTTTTGTTGAGCTGTTCTTGATCAAGTTTCGATTTTATCCAATCGGACGATGATTGAATTATATTTGACAATAGGGTATTTCGTTCAGATAATAACCCATTAATTGAAACCCATCCTAAACTTACTTCGTCTTCTCTCGTTACAAACCTTCCAAACTTGTATAAGTTTCTTTTTTTAATTTCATCGTATATTTCTTTTTCTAAATCTCTTGACTCGTTGCTTATATTTTTTATGACTTCAGGAGTATCAATTGAATATTCAAATGATTCAGGATTTTCGATTTTCCAAGAATATTCGCGTCTTGAATCTTCTGAATAAAAATCAATGCTATATTTAAGAGAATAAATTTTAGCTAAATTATCACCACTGTATTCAATAACCCTTGCTTGTCTTTGCGCTAAGTTATATTCACTTAG
This sequence comes from uncultured Parafilimonas sp., assembly GCA_964658095.1. Classification (GTDB taxonomy): domain Bacteria; phylum Bacteroidota; class Bacteroidia; order Chitinophagales; family Chitinophagaceae; genus Parafilimonas. The sequence goes on from CAZZXW010000001.1 coordinate 13,338, forward strand.
AATTTTATCACTATCTTTTAAATCGACAGCTTCCTGTGAACTTTTTGTACCTATTCTTCCCGACATTACAAATAATTGTTTATAATTTTGATGAGAGGACGGATAGTGAGTATCCCCGAATAGCCACAATATTTGGCACTTTCCTAAAGAATTTTTTAATCTCTCTTTTAAAAAAGTTCCTGATCGCCAGAAATGCGCATCGTACCATCCCTCTTCGTCTGGAAAAGGAGTGTTTTCAAAATGAGTTAACGGATAATGGCAACCAACTATTAATAAATTCTCAGGATTATCTAAGTTTGATCTTTGAATGGACTTTAGAATGGGATCAATTTCTTGTATCCTTAACTTTCCAGGCTTATTTTCATCCCTGCCCAACGTTGCATCCAATGATAAAAAAAATACATTGTTGAATAATCTTACGAGTTTAAAACGAGGATTCAAAACGTCAAGGTTTTCAGATCTTAAGTAAAAATTTTTTTCAAACTCATTATATGACTCTCGACTTTCATCTTTATAGTTTAACCTTCCATCTTCAGTTGGAACTAATATATCATGATTTCCAATACATGTACCTAATCTTGCTTCGTTAAGATTTAATTTATAACATATATATTCAAGAACTTTCTTTGCATGGGAAAAATTGGCAACTTTTCCTTTGTCTATAAAATCTCCTGTTGCAACAACACAATCAATATTACCAACGTGTGATTGAAGTATGTTTGTTAAGCCATCAATATAATTTTTAAAATAATCTTCCCTTAAAAATTCCTGCTGAGAATCTGGGTTGCTAATGTGAAAATCGGTGATGTGTAGAATACGTATCATCTTAAATTTTGTATTTTAAACCATGTATTTTTTCAGATAAGTTTGAATAAAGCGATTTAAGTTCAAACTTTTTTGTAAAAAGGTTTTCATCTAATAAAGACCCGACGCTTATTGCATATTTAAGTTCACTGTTGATCATTCGAATATACGTTTGCGCCATTTTTATTTCTGTTCCGCCAAAAACAAAATCACCTACATAGATATAACTTGTATAACGTTTTGAATACTCACTAAATTCATAATTGAGTACATAATGATTTGGACCAAGATGATCAATTAAACTTAATGGCGTATTTGTAAGAAGGGAAATTGAAGAAGCAAAGGGAGCCCCTCGCAAGCTAACTGCTAAAATTTTTATATCTGATTGTTTGAAAAATTTACTTGATGCATTTTCTTTTTCCAAATCACTTTTTATTTTTAGGAATACATCTGCTAATCTTAAAGAAATCCATAAAAAATTCTTGGGATTTGATATAATATTTGTTGCATCAAACTCCCCATTTATTAAAAAATTAGTGCTATATAGCTGTTGAAATTTTTCATGCGTTGAATCAAAAAAGGAAAAAGATGTACAAATTATGTTATGAATAAATTCTAATTCATAGTTGTCAGCCTTTTCTATCAGTTTATCAAATTCATTTGAATATTCTTTACCAATTGATAAAATTGATGAGTCACTATATACAAAATAGTCCCGATGAGTTTGATATAAATGCCCAACGATCTCCTCTTTTATCTTTTCATAATTGATAAATACAACTTTTCTCTTTGGGCTGTTAAAAACTACATCGAAAAAAAGGTCTAAAGAGTGTTCTACTATTCTGTCAACATTTTTGCAATTTATTACCAACGGTCTGTCATCATTAATCTCTTTATAAATTATGTTTAAAATTTCGACTGCCGAAAAATTTAAGAATGTTGGGTTTGTTAACCCACTAGCATGCCATATAATGCCTTGCAATCTGGTATAGACACATGAATCCTTTATTAGGTACGTATTATGCATAATTATAAGGGAATTTCGAAGGCGATTCGAGAACCAGGAAAAGAATAGTCGTATAGTCTATAATACCCTTTTTCTAAATCTGCTCCATAAACAAATCGTGAAAGATTCAAAGGAAAAATTTTGTCAAGATTTAGCTCTTCATTTTTAATGAAAGAATTCTTATCAGCAATACTCCAATTGTACTGCTTCCAACATATTTCACAATCAATTGAAGACATGATCACCCATCCAGAATTTTTAATTACGCTATCAATAGCATCAGTTAGTCCAATCGGATAGCTTTTAAGAAAACAAGCAGATGTCAAAGCTTCAATGTTAGATTTAATTTTTTTTGTAATATTCGGATTTGAAAGTTTGATTGATTCAAGAAAACCAATGCCTGAATCTGTTACCACAACTGATATTCTAGACCTTGACCTTTGAACCCCTAGAAAAGCAATACTTTTTCCGTGAACAATAGAATTAACCACTAACTCTGTACAGATTGTGGTTAAAAGCTTTATTACCTTTAAATCAGGAATTCTGTAATAATCGGAATCCACAAACAATCTGCTTATTTTTGATCTAACCGTTTCACTTATGTCTTCTCCAATTTTGCTTTTAACAATTGATAAAGAAGATTTATCATTATAGTCAAAGCGGGGGATTTTGTCAGTAAAAGAAATAATTTTCGAATTAGGGTTGAATTTATCAAGCGAAAAGCCGCCAATCATTCTCTCATCCCAATATAAAATATTGTTTCTCCTTGCTTCATCGAAAAAATCAATCGAATGGAGAAATTTTATTACATATGGATTCCATCTCAAAGTAACAGGAATCGCTCTTCCAATTTTTTTTGATAAGTAATATGAGTAAGATAGAAATGATGTTATCGCTGATAGACTTATTTCTTTTGGTTCTAAATCACTCAAGTCAAACACTATTCGTTTAGCTGTTTCACGATCATCAAGGTCAAATTTTTTTACTTCATTTATTCTTGTATTAAGTGAATATAAGCTGGAAAGTGTGCCAATATTTATCTTATATAATTCAGGTGTGTCCATTATAAAAATCTTTAAGCTGGAAAATAAAACAACTACCACTCGTTATTTCAATTTGATGCAAAATCATAATTAATAAAGCAGTATAAATCTTGTACGATAATAATAATTTCCATATAAATATTTCAAAATAATTGTTCTTATTCTCTATTAGTAATTAAATACTCATTTTATTCTCCCTATCTCATCTTACACTAACGCCTGTTCAATTAAATGAGAAGGCAGCTTACGGGTTGGCTTATTGCTGCAACTCAGCTTATAAATTTTCATCAACTCCTCCAACTCTTGGTACCAAATCATTCATTGTATAATGAACGAACTGCCTACCTAATTCAGTAAGCTCATAACTTTCTGTATTATCAAATGCAGATTTCATTCTGTTTGTTGTAAATGAACTTCTCTTCACAGGTTGTCTTTTTATAAAATTTCCTTCATAATCTTTTTCTTTATGTTGTCTTATTACACCACCCATGCTCAAATCTCTAATTAACAACTTAAATATGTCTGCTTCCATTGAGTCTTCTCTTACTTCCCTACCATTCAATTGTTTCCACATTTCATATCTGGTTATTCCTTCGTTTTGGTATATTGCTCTTATCACTGCAAAATGCACTTCATGATAATAATCAATCCAATTTAAAAACAATCGTATGAGGTCATCATCAACTAGTGTATAAGCGCCAGCATTAGTAATTAATTTTTTAATTATTTCTTTCTTTTCCTGCGTATCAGAATTATCCCAAATTCGTGAAGCTTTTCTAACAACGTTTAAATATTCTTCGCTTTCAAGTCGGCTATTTATTTCCTCAGGAAAATCATTCAACCTCTGAAGTATTTCCTGTAAAGTTCCAAACAGTTCTTTAAGTTTTTTTTCATGTTCACAAAACCATTGCTCATATAATTTATTTTGTTTTGCTTCATCTTCACCAGGTTTAAAACTTAAGGCAGCACTTAAGAAGCCGCCAACCCAAGGAATACTACCAAGTACAGCACCCATTATCAACAGAAATATTCTTTCACGTTGTGAGCCTGCATTGCGTGCTAATTCTTGCTTTATCTGTTCAATTTCATTTTCATACTCCTGTTCCATCTTTTCAAACTTTGGTATTTAAAAGCTGCTTTTAAAGCTCAGTATTTTTTTGCAGTACAAGGGAGTGACACAACAATGCTTAATAGCAGCACTTCAGCTAAGTACAAAAAATAATCACCACATGTTTCGCTTACTCATCATTCATATCCTCCCCCATCTCATCCTCCACCAATGCCTGTTCAACTAAATGAGCAGGCAGTTTACGGGTTGGCTTATTATGCTTCTGCATAACCTTCATATTGCTTGCCTGTGCTATAACGCTGCCCCTGCCGGTATGCAGTTTCTTTTGCGCGTCATTAAACACAGCGGTTGCTTTTTGCAACTGTGCACCCACTTTCTCAAAGTCTTCTACAAAGGCGGCAAGCTTCTCATAAATCTTTACCGCCCTGCCGGCAATAACATGCGCCTCTTTACTAATATCATCCTTCTTCCATAGGTCGTACACCAGCTTCATGGCAGGTATTAAGTTGGTAGGGCTTATGAGCAACACCTTTTTATTATAGGCATGCCGCCACAATGCGGTATCGTTTTGCATAGCCGTTATATAAGCGCCCTCTACCGGTACAAACAGCATTACAAAATCAAGCGCCTGTACTTTTTGCTGGTAATCTTTGCTGCTTAATCTATTGATATGCGCATACACAGAGCGCAGCAATTGCTGCAGGCAGGCATCCTGTTCCGTTGCATCCCTGCAGTTGCTGTAAGCCTCATAATGGTTTAATGAAACCTTGGAATCAACTACAATGCTTCTGCCATCCGGGTATTTTACAACGATGTCCGGCAAATAAGCCGCACCTTCTTCATCCTGCACCCGTTCCTGCACGAAGTAATGAATGTCTTTGGTTAAGCCTGAATGTTCGAGTATACTTTCCAAAATCATTTCGCCCCAGTTGCCCTGTTGCTTTACCTGTCCGCGCAAAGCATTAGTAAGATTGTTTGCCTGGTCGCCAAGCAACCTGTTGGTTTCTGTAATCAGCTTTATCTGTTCTTTCAGGCTGATGCGTTCTTTGCTTTCTGCATCATAGCGGCTGCCGATCTCCGTTTTGAAGGTGTCAATGTTTTCTTTTAAGGGCTTCAATATATCAATGAGTGATTTCTCCTGGTGCTTATTAAACGCTTCTGTTTTTTCATTGAGAATATTTTGAGCAAGCACTTTAAATTCAGCTTCAAACTTTTTACCGATGCCTTCTAATTCTGTTTTTTGATTGGCAAGCTGTTCGTTTTTGTATTTAAGCTCTGCATCAAGCTGCGCTTTTTGTTTATCTAAACTGTTTATAATATGGTTAGCATCATGCAACCTTTCTTCGAGCGCCTTGTAATTTTCAAGCAGTTGTTTACTAATATTCATTTCCGCCTTCATGCCTGCATCTTTTGCGGCGGCTTCGCTGCTGATGAAGCGCAGTTGCGACTGCATGTCTTCTACCTGCGTTTTTAACGCATAGTTGTTATCGGCAAAAAATTCTTTTTCTTTTTTTATTACTGCATTCTCCTGCTGTGCCTTTGCTTCTGCTGCGTTTTTTATAAACCATGCAAGTAAAAAGCCTATGATGAATGCAATGATGATATAGAGTACGGTCATGAATTCAATAATTATTTTCTATCACTAAGTTAAGTTTTTACTGATGATATCTGGAATGAAGCCGGGTACAACGTTAGTGTTGGTATAGCAGCATCACAATCATTACAGCATCTTCGTTGAAGACAAAGTTGGATAAACAGATTGTGAAAAAAAGAGGGTTTTTACGAGAGTTTGTAAAGGTGTAATGCTTATATTATGTCGGTTTATTTTTTACCGTTTGGTAAGGAGCTGTGTTTGAAGTAATGCACATTGAAAAATATATCAATTACAAGCCTTACCTTTATTAGGAACCCACAGTAGATTATACTTTTTCCAACCACTATCTTCACCTCCATACTGTTCCCAGGGTCTAACATCTTTAAAATAATGCCCTAATAATGAAAAGTATTTAACCTTCATTTTGCCATTTGCGTCTTCTCCTCTACAAGTACTAACCTTATCCGGAGTTCCTGCCCCACTTCCTTCTGTTATTAATCTTCCGGCGCTATCATAACAACATTGCTGACATGAATGCCCCTGGCTTGTTGCCACTGAAGGGTAGGAACGAAAAGATGCCTTAGCTCCTTTATGATATTTGTTCAGATCGGCTTTATCCTGTGCCCAACCATCATTTAATTTAACCCCATTCAAATCAGGGTTCATGCACGGGCAGGCGGGTAGTTGATTGTACCAGGCATCTGCAGCCTTGTTTGTATAAGGTGCTTTGTTGCAGGAAGTAAATAGAACAATTAAAATAACAATATAAATGGGATTAAACTTACCGAACATTGAGTAAAATAGTTTTCTACTTTTTTATATTAACAACTACAGTATAGTACCCTGTGTTATTTGCCTGATCATTGTCGTTAATTACAAAATTAAGATATCCGCTTTGTGAGGATATGAAACTGTTGTCTGTATTTAGTGAATAGCACTTCCAATCATCGCCGTTTCCAATCCGGTAGACAAGTGCGCCGTGATTAAAAGTTTTGAAATAACAATACGCAGTGAGAGGGATATTACCAACACCTCGCGCAATACCTTCAGGTCCTGAATTTCCTACCCATGGACCGACATTGATTGCGCCATTTGCCTTGATAGTTACCAAATCTCCCTTTTCAACGTAAATGCCCGATGTAAAGTTTCGATCTACGCTTAATGTATCGTTGGAGCCACAGTTCTGACATTCGTCTAATTGCACTTTAATTGGTTCAAATTTGTTTATGAAGACAACCTTGTCTATACCTTGGTATTTATTGTTGTCGTCAGAAAACACTAGTTGTATAGCCTGCAATTCAGGTAACCCTTCTTTTCTGATTATAATATTGAAAATGCCATTATCATCGGTGATCGCAGGTGCGATCGAAGGATAATTTTGAATCACAATCGTCACTTTAATTCCTTTGAGGAGAGCACCGGTTCTTTTAGCTGAAACAATCCCATTTAAAGAAATTTTTTGATTTGGGCTAACCGGAATTTCACAGGTATGAAGATTTGGATCGGCTGGTATAGTGTATTCAGTTTCACCATATCCATAGGTTGAGTTTACATAGACTTTTACAGTTTTTCCTACACTACAGTTTAAACACTGAGACAAACCAATTGCAAAAGTTCCATCATTATCAGAGGTTGTTCTGCCAACACCTGGTATTGAAATATCTGCATTTTTGATTGGGATTTTTGGTTCAGAGTTGTTTTGATAAACAATGCCAACAATTTGATTTTGCGCAAGACTTGTTATGCCCTGTAATAAAGTGATCACAAAAAGTAAACGTGTCATAGTTTTTAATTTTTGGATAAGTATACCCGAATGTTAGTTTTAGGGATTTCAGTATAATTTAAAGTCTTTGCCATATACCCCTTTTTTGAATATGTAATTGAGTAAATGTTATCATCAGGCAGTGTCATAAAATGAGTTTGAAATCCACCTTGCTGATTGGTTGTAATATTGTTATCGATGCCTGAAACATTTATCGTTACGTCTTGAACCGGATTACCATCTTCATCGTAAACGAAACCAGAGAGCTTATTTGATTGTAAATTTGATGGCTGTTTATAAACCTTAACTTGAACTGTGTAAAAACCTACATTATTGCCTGGGTCATTATCATTGACATCGAAATATAAAACTCCATTATGCGTAGCCGTAAACGTATAGGCATCCCCACAAGAAGTCCACGTTCCGTCATACGGGTATTTAAAAATTAGAGCTCCATGATTAATATTTTCAACAATATTATAATTCGAAATATCTAAACCAAGCACTCCGGTCTCCCTGCCCTTAGGCCCTGATATTCCCACAAATGAGCCAAGCTTTATACTACCTGAAGAACTTATAAACACCTGATCACCCGACTTTAAATTGATATTTGTATTTGTAAGAGAACTAACATTAAATGTTTTATTTAGGGCTGGTTTACTCACGTCTTCTATGATCAATAATTTTCCATCATTTCCTTGAACGACTTTTGAGTTTAAAGACTTCGAGAACTTTTCTGAATCTTTCAGCGCAAAGCACTTTGCTACCAGTGTCTCCAAGCTGTCCGTTATCTCGCTTTTGTGATTGATTTGCTGTGATAGAGTATCTCTTAAATGATTATATTGATGAGATAACAAGTTTTTTTGATCTTCTAGATTCTTCGAGTTGGCATACGCAGATGCAAGCAAACCTAAGCCACATACAACCGCCGTCAGTATATCGGCTAAAGCACTACTTTTTTCTTTTTTCTCTTTTGCTGAAATGAATATTTTGATGTTGATACCAATGATTAATAATAAACATAGTAGTGATATAACTAAAAATGCATCCAGCTCCATTGAAAGATATTAAGTTGTTGCGAGCAACTTAGAAAAGACTTTTGCATTAAAAAAAAGTGCGTTTACTTTAAAATAAAGTAAAATAACAGTCTGCTTATGAGATTAAATCGTTATGGTGCTTTACGAAGGGTTAACTGAAAATGATGAAGAAAATTGCTACATATATTATTCACGTTTGAATTATTTATTCAAACCTACTTTGCCATTTTTGATATTTGTTTCTTCCCCTGTAATTCCTGTAACAAATAGTGCAGTGTAATAACTATTAACAGGCGTTACAAATGAAATATTTATTCCTCCTGGCATGTATATGCCATGTATTAATTGCTTCTGCACAAAAGGCTAATACTACTTCTTTGCATCCGGTTGCCATTGGCGAAAGAATGCCTGACTTTACATTTAAACATCTAATCAATTATCCTTCACCAACAGCTAAGCTTTCAGACTTTAAAGGCAAGTTGATTATACTGGATATGTGGAGCACGTGGTGCACATCGTGCATCGAAGCCTTTCCAAAGATGCAGGCATTACAGGATAAGTTTAAGGATAAGGTGCAAATATTATTAGCTGATGCTTATCCTGCCACCGACGATCCGAATGAAAAGGTAAAGCAGGTATTAACTCGTGTTAAAGAACGCACCGGTGTTTCAGTAACTATTCCCATGCCATTACATGATACGCTGCTTAACAACTTGTTTCCCCACAAATTAGTATCACATGTGGTGGTGATAGATTCATCAGGAAGGGTGAGGGGTATTACATACACCTGGGGTGTTACAGAAGAAAATATACAGGCAATTCTTGCCGGCGAAAACGTACACCTTCCTGTTAAAAATGACTGGTCATATGATTCAAACAGTCCCTTGTTTATAAACGATAATGGCGGCGATGAAAGCGATTTTACATATAGGTCTGTTATCACACCTTTTGAAGATGGGCTTGGAAGCATAATAGGAAATGATGTTGATAGCAATGGATTGATCACCAGGTTCTATGTGGTAAATTATCCTTTGCTTTCTTTATTCAGGATTGCCTATCCTGCCGAATTCAGTAATCCTCCAAACCGCATTATTATTAAAACCGTAGATTCTGCAAAGTTTATCCAGCGTTATAACGAAGCAGAAGATAACAACAACAGCTATTGTTACGAAATAGATGCCGCTGCAACGACAAAGGTTGGTATACTAAAATATATGCAGGAAGATTTGTACCGCAGTTTTCATGTTGTTGTAACGAAAGAAGATAGGATGATGTCATGCTATGTCTTAAAACCTGGTAATGCTATCAGTACATTAAAGGCGAACAATGACAGCACAGGGGAAGATATAGAAACAACTTCACTGCATAAGTTTATACATAATAAATCTATCTCTGAACTAACAGCGGTACTGAACAACACGCTTCCAAATCCCGTTATTGATGAGACCGGGATAGATAATAATATAAGCATTGATTTTCCGTTTGAAATATACAATTATAATGCAACGCAGTGGAGCGACTTCCTGGCAAAAAAAGGAATTGAAATGATTGAAGAAGAAAGAAAAGTGGAAGTAACAGTTATAACAAATAAGATTAACTAATCCTAAATTAAAACATTATGACAGAGGAAAAAGACTTATACCAGCAACTATTAGATGATGGCTATTCAAAGCGAGACATTCATAAAGTATTGCATACTTTAATGATGGAGATAATAAAAAATAAACAGCTAACGCCGTTTAGAGAAGATGCTTCTGCAATGGTAAAAACAAATCCTTTTGAAAGGTTTAAAAAAATGGTTGCGCAAAGAATATTCAGACAGTAAAGCTCATAGTCCATAAAATATAATATCCCCGCCGCGAAAACTTCGGCCAGCAGAATTAATGTTGTTGAAGCAACAACCTCATTGTTATTATTTTATCAGCAACCGGTTATTCAATATCAAAAAATAATTTGTATCATCCACTAACTTCTGCTTCATTCTTTGCATTTCAAATTTTTAAACAACTGATGCAACGAGCATAGTCTGAATTTAAAGCTGCATCCATCTAGATAATTCCGTTTGCATATAATTTTTATATCGTTTGAAAACCATTAATTATAGAAAGCGCATAGTTTTCGATGCAGGTTTTCAAACGCACCGACATGAAAGCCCTCAAACCCGTTTAAAGCTTCAACATTAAAAAAGCAAGAGAAATAAAACGATGGTTTTTAAAACTGTTACCTGCTGGTGAGCAAGTTGCATGTTTAATGAATATATGGATAGATATCACTGCCCATAAACAGCCCCGCAATCAAAAGCAAGATAACAAATCGTACAAGCCTGCTATTTCATTGCAAAGTAATATCCGAAAGATTAATAGTGTTTATACGCTCTCAGTGTAGCACAATACACTTTACCTTCATGTCAAAACTATCTAATTTACATACAAAGAGCAGATATAACTTGTTTGTAAAAAGCTTAGGTAGTTTTTAAATTTATAACAATATAAGAGGATATAAGCGGTCGAAATAAACAGCAGTTTTGTTATAAATCCGTCCTCACTATATTTAAAATTTTTTCAACTTAAGGCTGCTACCATCAATTTAATATGAATTCAATCTGTCAGACTTTTAAAGAATGTTCGTTGGACATACAACGATGGCTTACTAAACAACCTGAAGTAAAAGAAGAGTCTATTACAGACAGGTTTTTATATGATCTTTCTGAAAAAATTTCCTCTATAAAATATAAGCAATTTACAAGAACCGAAGAAGGACGAAAAACAGGTGCTGATTGGGAATGGTGGTTTATTTTTTCAAATAAAAATTCTTTTGCAGCAAGAGTTCAGGCAAAAAAACTAAAAAATAAAAGTGATAATTACACTGGCATTGCTTATGTCAGCAATGATATGCTTCAAATAGAAAGATTATTAAACGACAGTGAACAAGATGGGCTTGCTTCTTTTTATGCGTTTTATACATCTGAATTTTTTACAAATACTATGTGTGGAAAACAGACAACCGACGAAGGTATCTTCCTAGGAGAAGCCAACAAATTAAAAGCTGAATTTATTTTAAAACCTCGTAGAGTACTTGCACCAACTGATATACTCAGATTTACAAATCCAATCTCATGCTTATTCTGCTGTCCGTTAACATTCAAAGCTGGTACAAATATTTTACAAGGATTTAGGCAATATATAAAAACATACTATCGTAACTTTTCAGACAACACACAGAGGGCAAGCAATGTAGAGGAACTGGGGTTTGTCACTACTCCTAATTATATTCTTGAATTTTTATCTGCTAAGCTTGAAGATTATTGGGAAATTGAATACAGAACAAGATTTGAAAAAACAAATGCATTAGTAGTAATTGATTTGCGTGATAAAACTGATAATTTTCGTTAAACTAACTTTTATTATAGCTTCATCAAGTAATTAAAATGAAATTAAAAATATTCATTTCAAGTAAGAATTATGATAGAGTTGAGATAAATGGCATTATTGGAGATACTCTTACCGAGATAAGAAAACACATAAAAAAAGAATTAGAAGAAACAAAATTTTTTGGAAAAGATTTTTTTGATATTAGAATCAATGAAGATTTTGGTGCGAGTACATCAACTGACAGTTACAACAAATGCTTGGAAGAAGTTCGTGAATCTGATTTTTTAATTGCATTATATAGTGGAGCCGCAGGATGGGCGCCCGCAGGAATTGATTTAGGAATATGTCAATCGGAGCTGGACACAGCCATGAATATTTCCACGAGAAAAACTGCAGTAATTGACATCTCAAAGTATTTTCGGATCAATACAACTGATGCAGACGAAATAAAAAGAAACAAATTGTTTAGTCAGTATTTGACTGATCAGAATACCTTCAATAATCCCTTAAAACTTGCAAAAGCAAAAGAGTCAAATGATGGTTTCAAGGAAGAATTACTTACAGCAATAAAAAATGTTATTTACAAACATTTGAACGAGCGTATTGAACTCTCTAACATTTACTTCAATTTAGGAGGCAACAATAAAATTTCTTTAAATTGGAAAAAGCTGAAATACACTGACAGAAATAAAAACATTACAACTCTTCTTAAAGATTTACTTTCTGTAAGCCCAGATTTTAAATCATTCGTTTATACATCATTTTCCATACCCGATAACATGTCTGTAGAAGATGCAAAATCATTTACTGGCAGACCTTTCCTAAAAGATCAGGATTTAATAACCATACCTAAAAAAGGAAAGCCAAGAAAATTTGGACCTATCCATTTCATTGGTGTTTATGGCAATGCAACAGAAATCCAAGTAAAGGGCTTAATTGGCTTTCCTGATATTAGTGCTATAAAGGATGATTTTGGTATTTATGTGTGGGAGCAAAACACGCATGTTCAATTAATATTTCTTACTGATTGTAAAACACCAGAATCAGTTAAATCAAAGTTCCTTTTATTTAATAATTGGTGCCGGTCTAATGGAGAATATAATAATATCATCAAAAGAGCAGAAGCAAGATTTCATATTTTAAAATCCATTAATGAAGCAAAAACCATTGCGACTCCTTAAAACTAATAGTCTCGATACTAATTGCATGGGGGAAACCAAAAAACGCTTGAACATTTATATAACCTTCTTTAGTTTATCATTCCTTTACTACTAGTTTCAATTGCTTTATATATATATCTCTCAATCAACGTATAGAAGTTAATAATTTATTGGTCACTTGAATCTTTAATCAGCTTTAAATATTCCATTTTAGGTGGAGGATCCGGATATGAAATACCTGCTGCTTCTTTGCGTTGCTCAACAGCCCATTTTAAAGCTTCATAACTGTCCTTGGAAGAATCCAAATAATAATTCATGATAATGAACCGCAGATTTAAGTTCGGGTGAGACGAACTGAAATCAGCATACTGTTTTCGAGTATCTTTTGTCATCATGCTCAAGATACTTCCATGTAGACCATACCGCCAATAATAAGTGTCACTTACTTCATGTTCCAAAAAAAGTAATTGTTTTTTTAAAGAATCGGCTGCCTTAGTCTTGCTGTTTTTTATTGAAGTTATAGCAAAGAGATCAGCAAAGATTTCATTCTTCATTTTGTCTGAATTGTCAAGATTAACTTCAGCAAGTCTTTTAAATAGTATACTATCAGGCTTATACTTTACAATGTGTCCTACTTCGTGTAATAAAATTAAAGCTAGTGTAATAGGTTTAGCCGTCTCGCTGAAATCAAATGTTTCAAACATTGCAGAACATTGCTTCTTCCAATCGGAGGAAACGAAAATTACATTGTCGTCTGGTACTGATTGTGCAATTGTATTAAAAGGCAAACCCTCAGGTTGTACAATTAATACACTTACTTTTGAATTCTTAGTTTGTATCCAGTTAGGAGCTAATAAAGGATTTCTATCCAAAACTGCATTTACATATTTTATTGCCTCTAATACGTCTTCTCTACCTAACGATGATTCAATTACGTTATATTCTATTTTATGATTGTTGTCTGATGTGTTATTACATGATATAAATACAATACTTAAATATAAAGCAAATCTAAAAAACATTATAATTCACTTATAAGTCTTAATTTTTCTAAAACTATATTGGCATCACTTTCTGATTGGGCATTCTGCAGATCTTTATAAGAAGCTATAATTGTATCTCTTATTTCAACGGCCGTTGTTTTTTCGTCTTGAGATGATTCTTTTGCTTTTACTGAAAGGCCTGCTAAAAGCGTCGCTGTCGCTGCAATCAATCCAATTATACGAGATGTTCTTGTTTTTGCTTGTAAAGCTAATATTAAACTAGAAGCTGTTTGATCTGGTGTTTGATTTACGAAACCCAAATATCCTGCAATTAGCGCTATAATTCCGCTTAATATAAAGGCTAGCCAAGTTGTTATTGTATTCACAAGTTCCCAAGCTTTATAGCCTTTTGCATGTCTTGACATACTTTCTTTAGCATTATCAAATGCTGAATCAACTTCCTTTTCAGAAATCTTTAAATTAAACCCGGAAAATCCTTCAGTTCTGTAGATTAAAGAAACATCTTCTTGTTTATTAATAATAGCAATAATTACGAAAGATGTATATACTGTTGCAGCTATAAAAAATATTATAAATAAAAATCGGTAATTACGCATGACTGTTTAATAATCATTGTAAGATAAAACAAATACTTAAAAAATTTATAATCACTGCTTAGATATAACACTGTTTTCTAAGCGATTTTTTTAACCTTCAAAGTACTCGTAATCTTAACGCTTTTAAAAAATGTAATTGTGGTTGGGTTGTCACCTATTTTAGTTTGCGTAAATGCCGTGCAAGTAAAAAGCAAAAAGTTGAATAGTAATTTAGCCTGTTGTAAACAGAACGTTTATAAAAACACACGTGATCTTATATGTTTTTAAGTATCATACACGATTTTTATTGAGCTTATTAAATCTAATTGCGCTGTTTAGCCTTTCAATATCTTAACCTGTAGTATTACTTCTACCCATCACGCACCAAAGCCCTTAACTGCTCCTGAAAAATTTTTTCAATTTTATTCTTTGCGTAATCGTTTAAATTTCTGGATTCATAAACAAAGTACTTACTGTCTGGCCCGTCTGTTACAATATTATAAACCGCATCATCTAAAGAAAGAACATCCTGAACCAGTAAAGTATCCAACACTATACTGTCAATAGTATTTAACATCGCTCTTCGTATCCTGCTGTTTTTAACTTCGCTCAATGGCTTGCCGTTAAACAGGATGATCTTTTCAAGATTTTTTCTTAATGTCATTGCATGTTGGATTATAGATCATAAAGACAATCAAACAAGAAAAGCAGATACCAAGAACGATAAAAAAATCCCTAACTTCTTACGCAAAAATCTCAATGCATTAAGCTTGTGTTTTTTAACGGTGTGAATAGATATGTTCAATTGTTCCGCCACCTGTTGTTTATCCTTACCCTGCACAAATAAAAGATGCATTACCCTTCTTTGTTCTAAGGGCAGTAGTTGCAACGCTGCATACACCATTTGTATTACTTCTGTTCTTGTTATTTGCGTAAGTATGTAGCTTTCGGTTTCTTCTTTTATATAATAATGGTAGCCACGCTGGCCTTTTAGTTTGCGTTTTTGTTGTTGTATATAATTAAGACAACTGTTCTTAACAGCAATGTATAAAATGGCTTTAATGTTTGTATAGGTACCAAAATCAGGTTGCTTTTGCCAAAGCTTTATAAATACTTCATGTACTATATCTTCGGCATCTTCTTTAACTTTTACTAACCTTGAAGCAAAGAAAACTAGTGAAGAATAATATTGTTTAAACACATTATTTACGGTAATCAATTCTGCAGGTATGGTATCACTCATAAACCAAATTGTTTGCTTTGTGGTGTAATAATTTCATTAGTCTTACCAGTTCTGTGTTTTGTTGTATTAAAAGCTCGTTCTGCGTTTGCAATGCTTTAAGTGTGGTTGCAAGCTGAATGTTTATGCTGCTGTTTTCACTATCGCT
This sequence comes from uncultured Parafilimonas sp., assembly GCA_964658095.1. GTDB lineage: Bacteria > Bacteroidota > Bacteroidia > Chitinophagales > Chitinophagaceae > Parafilimonas. Next base: position 29,151 of record CAZZXW010000001.1, read on the forward strand.
TTCAACATCTTTAAAAATTAGAACAGGTATGTCTTCTGAAAGCAGATGCGCGACATTTACTTTATAAAGTAATGCTAACTTCTTTGCTTGCTCTGCCGTTAGCTTGCTTTGGTTTACTTCTATCCTGGCATAGGTTGCTTGGCTCGTGTTTAATACATCTTCGGCAATAAACTCCTGCGTGTAATTATTTAACTCTCGTAAAATCTTTAAGGTGCTGTTCGCCATTTAATAATGATAAAAGCGTTACAATCTTCTTGTGCTCATTATGCTTAAACACTAAAAGTTCTGCTCTTTTATCTCAATTATGGCAAATAAAAAAGAGCGTGGAACTCAACTTATCGTCATAGAGGTCGTAGGAGACCCGAGAACGAATAAGTGAGCCCACACCCTTAGGTGTGAGCTTTTCACTTATCATCCCGTTCTCATTGAAATTCCTACGTTTCTATGACGAGACTTAAAGCGAATTGCTTCAATATTTTGAAGAAATCGCTAAATGCAATTCTTTAATACAAAATAAAAGTAAGAAATGTTTTGATATGTGAGCTATAACTCACTTTATTTTTTATGCTTTTATACCACTTTTCAAGAGTGAATAAAGACGAAAAAAGATATAAAAAAGAAATTGTTCAATTTGGTAGTAAGCTAAAAGAGTTACGGGAAAGTCAAAACATGACGCAACTGGATTTAGAACTGGCTTCGGGTATTAACAGAACCGAAATTAGTCGAATTGAAAATGGTCAAAATAATATTGAGTTTTTTACAATAGTTAAATTAGCAGAAGCACTTCAAATAAACATTTACAAGTTTTTCAATTAAAAGCGCTTTATAAGAATTCCGCATATCTTGGACCGCACTGCTGTCATAACAATACAAAAAGTATAACATTAACATGCTGATTTGCAAGTGACGAAAATATTTTAAATTACATCTAACGTCATAAATCTTTATGTTGCCTGTTAGCTTCAACGACACTTCAAACTATGTCATACTCTAAACTTTACTTTCGCAAAGAACTTAACGAATTAACGTACGCGGACATTGAAGACTTTTTCATTGACGAAAAAGATGAGTCAAATAAAATAGAATACAAATCATATCATAATGCTGATGAGAAAAATCATACAGAAAAAGAAAATGCAGTTATAAGAACCATATGTGCGCTTTTAAATTCGGAAGGTGGGTTAGTGATTTGGGGAGCACCAATTGGACAAACCGTAACAGGTAAAAAAGACAAAATATTTAAAGGTGAACTTTCCCCAGTCGAAAAACTAATTGAAAAAGATAGTTTA
>CAZZXW010000002.1:0-29086 GCA_964658095.1 uncultured Parafilimonas sp.
CAGCATGCTGCGATTTAAAAGTGAGATAGACATTAAATAACTGTTTTGAAAATGGCAGTAAATTCAGTTCATCTTTTAAAAATAAATAACTTATTAAAAGATAAAATGGTGTTAATACACCAAACAGTAAAATAAAAAATTCATTTAGCTTGAACGGGCGTATAACAATAAATATTATAAAAACGATAATTGCCAGCGGCAACAAAGGGTAGTACAATATTATTGAAATGGCTGTAAGCAGCCCAACATTATAAATAGAAGATTTTGCGTTTGGCTTGTTGTACAAACGGCAGGCGCTGTATAAAATCCATATAAAAAAATTGCAGGAAAGTAATGCCGCTGAAATAGTATTAAATGCAGGCAGCAGTGCTGATAATAAAACAAAAGCAAGAGCCGGTGTATAGGATTGTTTATAGAGCAATTGCAAATCATTACAAATAAAATTTATTTGCAGCGCAAGCAAAAAAATTAGCAGAATATATATTATCGAAATAGTAAAAGGCTGCAGGTTTGTAAGAGGCTGTAACAGGTAATAAAAAAAGCCATCGTTTTGCGAAATGCTTAATGCCGGCGGATGCATTAATGAGTACACATGCAGGCTGCAACAAACAATAATAAGCCAGAAAACAGAAACCGCAGATTTATCTTTAAAGAATGATACCACTTGCTTGCTTTAGAATTCTATTTTAGCAAAGCAAAGAAAATTTCTGTATTGACAAGGTATTAAAACTTCACGGCTGCTTACCTGTTTTGCATAACGCGGCATAAATTGATAACCTCTGTCTAATTCTTTAAATGTTGGGTTTAATATTACTTTTCCTGATGCATCAATGCTTTGCGATTGCAGCAATAATGTTCTTCTTGAGAATTCATTAAAAAGAAAATTCACTTCGCCTGAAGTTAAGTAAGTGCCATAGCCGATAAAGTTATCAGTGTTATCATCATACTGCGATTTTGGAATGATGCTTGCCCACTCCATGTTAGCTGAAGAATCAAAAGACATTACAGCAATGTTATCTGCAAAATAGCGTGTTGACTGACCTAAACCACCATAAGGTGATGACCATGGATAATACCCAAACGGGCTTCCATATAAAAAATAATTTGAGTTACCCCAGTAAGGCGAACCATACATATTATCCCAACGATTGTTATAAATTCCACGGCTTGAGGAATAAGCAGATTCTGATGCCACCGCAAAGCCGCCATCTTTACGCATAACTATGTTCTGTAAAAAGTAATCATCAAAAGCAGCACGGGAAGCGCCTTCTGATTTTGCATTGCTTTTCAGCTGATCATTAAAAGCAGTTTCTTTTGAAGTAACGATTTGGTTACTGTTTTTATTAAACAGAGCGCAATACAAGCCATCAATATTTCCTCTTCTTTGTTTTGAATAAAAGCCGGCAACTAAAAAATGATTATTAAGATTATCTGCTTTTACACGTATATCATCAATATAAATTTTTTCTGTTACCAGCGGGTATATATCAAGTTGGGTTGCATCGGGTTTTTTTACAAGCAAAAAAATGTTTTGCAGGTTATTGGTTTCTGAATTTCCGCTTGCTTTTACAAATGCAATTGTGCCACTGTTATCTAAAGTAAATTCAGTTAAAAAATCATTGTGCGCCTGCATGGCAATTGGCGTGGTATATTTTGAAATATTGTTAAGCGCACCATCAAACAAACTGCAGGTAAAAATATATTGATCTTCATTTTTACTGTTTATTTTATACACGGCTATTCTTTGTTTGTCTTCGCTGTATAAAAGATTATAAACTTTATTGCTTGCGAAAAAACTTACAGCTGTAGTATCAAGCGTAACGGGTTCACCTTGTATCTTACCATCTGCGCCAATGCGTGCAGCCATGCAGTTTACAATGTTTCTTTTTTGGTATTGATAAACGAAATAAAAATAATCCCTGTAAGTAATTATTTCAGAATTTATTAAACGATCAGGTAAAAAATCCATGTTCACCTTGTTTATCAGTTTCATCTCATTATCATAAATAGTAATGTTGTAGTTAGAACGGATGTGCTTATAAAAAAGATAATGGTTGCCAAGCTTGCCTATAATATCAAAATCAACTGAACGCACATCATCTCTTTCAGGTTCTGTATAAGTAATTTTTTGTGCTGAAGAAAAAACGTAAACAAGGGTTAAAGCAATACACGTTAAAAAAAATCTTTTCATCATTTTATATCGGTCTAAGAACAACAAATGTATGATTTTAAAAAAGTGCTTTATTCAAATTAACTAACTACTTACAATTGATTTTATACAGTGCCATAATCTTATTTCATTATAACTTTGCGCAACAATCGAGCTTAGATTAATTTCAACTACGTGAGCAAAAACATTAACAGGGTTACAGCAGCAGGTCTTTTAATTGCTTTAGGTATAATTTATGGTGACATTGGTACTTCTCCATTGTACGTTCTTAACGCAATAGTTACTAACAGAACCATTGATGAACGTCTTATTTTAGGTTCACTTTCCTGTATTATATGGACGTTAACTTTACAAACAACCATTAAATATGTTATCCTTACTTTAAAAGCAGATAACAAGGGTGAAGGCGGCATATTCAGTTTGTATGCATTGGTGCGCCGCCAAAAAAGATGGCTTGTATTGCCGGCAATGATAGGTGGTGCCGCTTTACTTGCTGATGGAATAATTACACCACCAATTTCTGTAACAGCAGCAGTAGAAGGTTTAAAACAAATTCCGGCGTTTGCAAACATATCAGCAACTATTATTGTAATAATTGTATTAATAATTTTAGGCCTTTTATTTTTTTTACAGCAGTTTGGTACAGCATCCATAGGCAGGTTGTTTGGGCCGATCATGTTTATCTGGTTTGCCATGCTTGCTGTATTAGGTGTATATCATTTCGCAGATGATCTATCTATTTTTAAAGCATTAAATCCGCACTATGCAATTGAATTATTAACTAACTATCCAAGAGGATTTTGGTTATTAGGTGCCGTTTTTTTATGTACCACAGGTGCAGAAGCTTTGTATTCTGATCTGGGGCATTGCGGCCGTGGTAACATACGTGTTTCGTGGACGTTTGTAAAAACCTGCCTTATCTTAAATTACCTTGGCCAGGGCGCCTGGCTTATGGCGAATTATAAAGGCCAGCATATATCTGAAGCACTTGTAGAAAGTTCTTTTAATTCTTTCTTTGGAATGATGCCGTTATGGTTTAAGCCTATTGGGATAATTATAGCAACTACGGCCGCCATTATAGCAAGCCAGGCTTTGATATCCGGTTCCTTTACTTTAATTGCTGAAGCACAACGGTTAAATCTATGGCCAAAAATGAAGATCAACTATCCTACTGAAGAAAAAGGCCAGTTGTTTATTCCGGGCATTAATACGTTGTTGTTTTTCGGCTGCGCAGGTATTGTACTGTATTTTCAAAACTCAAATAATATGCAGGCGGCTTATGGCTTAGCCATAACCATGTGCATGATAAGTACATCTATATTATTTGCTAACTACATGGTTTCAAGAAGGGTGCTTCCAATCTGGATATATGTCTACCTGTTGGTTTATTTAACTATTGAAGTTTCATTTCTAACAGCAAACCTTCAGAAATTTCATCATGGCGGTTATGTAACCTTATTGGTTGGCGGCTGCCTTTTTTCAGTAATGTATATCTGGTACAGAAGCCGCAAAATAAAGAACCGGTATGTTGAATTTGTGAGACTGGAACATTACATTCCAATGATACAAGAACTAAGTAATGATAAATCTGTTGCCAAATATTCCACGCATCTTATTTATTTAACCAGCGCTAATAATCCAAAAGAAATTGAGCATAAAATAATTTATTCTATACTCAATAAAAAACCAAAACGTGCGGATATATACTGGTTTGTTCACATTGATACGATAGATGATCCATATACATGTGAATATATAGTTGATCATATAATTCCGAATGATATTATCCGTATTGAGTTCAGGCTTGGCTTTCGTGTACAGCAAAGGGTTAACCTTATGTTCAGGAAAGTAGTGGAAGACCTCGTTAAAAACAATGAAGTAAATATTTTAAGCAGGTATGATAGTCTTGAACGGAACAACATTACCGGAGACTTTCAATTCATTATAACAGAAAAATTTTTAAGCAGTGATAATGAGCTGCCATTCTTTGAAAGAATCATTGTAAAGCTTCATTTATGGCTTAAAGAAATTAGTTTAAGCGAAGAAAGAGGTTTTGGCCTTGACCCAAGTTTTGTTACTATAGAAAAGTTTCCGCTTATTGTATCAACACCGCCAAGTGTTACTTTAAAAAGAATTTTTTCAGAAAATGAATAAGGTATAAATTTTAAAGCCCCGTTTTATAACGAGGCTTTAATCAAAGATTTGTTATTCTACGGTTTTGAATATCAGGTAAGCATAGGGAAACACAACTCCAACATCATCTTCCGCAGAATAACAATATTTTACTTACAAATTTATTTGTTTTTCCAGCATTATTTTTCTCAGGTTAATTAAGCCATAACGCATTCTGCCTAATGCTGTGTTTATACTGCAATTAGTAGTTTCAGCAATTTCTTTAAAACTCATATCACCAAAATGGCGCAGTACAATAACTTCTCTTTGTTCTTCCGGTAATTTATCAAGCATTTGGTGTACACGCTCATAACTTTGGTTGCGAATAACCTGGTGCTCCGCATTATCATTAACGGCTACATGTATCACATCAAAAATATCTTTTTTATCCTGCGTTAATATCGCCGGCGTGCGTTTTACTTTTCTAAAATAATCAACGCATAAATTATGTGCTATGCGCATTGCCCATGGCAAAAACTTTCCTTCTTCGTTATACCTGCGGTTGCGCAAAGTATCAATAATGCGTAAAAAAGTTTCCTGAAAAAGATCTTCTGCAAGAAACTTATCTTTTACAAGAAACAAGATGCTGCTGAAAAGCTTATCCTTGTACCGGTGTACAAGTGTTTCAAGCGCATAACAGTTTCCTTCCTGGAAGTTTAGGATGAGCTGGGTGTCAGTTAAAGTTTCAAATGTTTTCATATCGTACCTTTGAAATAAGCATACCACGCAGGTATTTAATTGTTGTTTAATTATTTGAACGTGGGTAGAAATAAAGTTATAGGCAACGATTTTTGTTTGAGATTATTACTATTTATTCTGTTGTGTGCAATATGTAAAAAAAAAGCGAATCGCCCAAATGATATTTTCTTAAAAGTTTTTTTGGGTTATCAATTCATCTTTTTGCATTTTTACTTGTTACATATACGGCAGGTAAATAATTATGGCTTTAAAAACAGGAAAAACAGGAAAAATTTTAAACAGCAATACAGTTGGTGCTAGTAATAATATATTTATAAAAGGAGCAAGAGTACATAACCTTAAAAACATTTCGGTCACTTTTCCACGCAATAAATTTATTGTCGTAACAGGCGTTTCCGGCAGCGGTAAATCTTCTCTTACTATGGATACATTATTTGCGGAAGGCCAGCGCCGTTATGCCGAAAGCTTAAGTGCTTATGTTCGCCAGTTTATGGCAAGAATGGTTAAGCCGGATGTTGACTTTATAAAAGGCCTTTGCCCTGCAATTGCTATTGAACAAAAAGTAATTACACGCACACCGCGCAGCACTGTTGGCAGCATGACGGAAATTTATGACTATATGCGTTTGTTGTATGGCAGAACGGGTACAACATATTCACCCGTTAGCGGCCGTGAAGTAAAAAAAGATGATGTGCCTGATGTTTTAAATGCAATAAAGCAATTGCCGGCAAACAGTAAAGTTTATATACTCGTTCCTTTTAAACAACATGCAAAGCGAAATGTAAAAGAAGAGCTGAACATTCTTTTGCAAAAAGGTTTTTCAAGAATTTATATAAAGAAGCCGGAAGCAGAAATCATTCGCATAGAAGATGCAATTGAATTAAGCGATAAAGAATTAAAACAAAAGTTAACTGCTAACAACACAACTTTTCTTTTGGTTGACAGGATTGTTGTAAAAGAGTTTGATGAAGATGATATTCATCGTTTAAACGATTCAATTAACGTTGCTTTTTATGAAGGTGAAGGCAGTATGTATGTTGAAATAAATGAAACAACACAACTTGCTTTCAGCAATAAATTTGAGATGGATGGAATTGTGTTTGAAGAACCTGTTCCAAATTTATTTTCATTTAATAATCCATTTGGCGCCTGCCCAACTTGCGAAGGTTTTAGCCAGGTGCTTGGCATTGATCCTGATCTTGTAATTCCTGATAGAAGAATAAGTATTTATGATGGTGCCATTGCACCGTGGAAAGGAGAGAAGCTGGGCTGGTGGCGAGATCAGTTTGTAAAAGGTGCAAGAGCAATAAATTTTCCCGTTCATAAATCAATAGCTGATCTTACTGATGAACAATATAATATAATATGGACAGGCGAAGGCAGTGTGCAAGGCATTAATGATTTTTTTAAAGAAGTAGAGCAAAACCTTTATAAGGTTCAATACCGTGTTTTATTAAGCCGCTATCGTGGCAGAACAAATTGTCCTGATTGCAAAGGCTATCGTTTGCGAAAAGAAGCTCTATATGTAAAGCTTGGTGGTAAACATATTGGCCAGTTATGCGAGATGCAGGTTACTGATTTAAAAAAATGGTTTGATGATTTGCAGCTTAATATATATCAGCAACAGGTTGCCAGCCGTGTTTTAATTGAAATTCATCAGCGGCTGCAAACCTTGCTGGACGTAGGTTTGGGCTATCTTACCTTAAACCGTCTGGCAAATTCTTTAAGTGGCGGAGAAAGCCAGCGCATACAACTTACACGCAGCCTTGGCAGCAATCTTACCAACTCATTATATATATTGGATGAGCCATCCATTGGTTTGCATGCAAGAGATACAGAGCGTTTAATAAGTGTTTTAAAAAGATTGCGTGATGAAGGCAATACCGTTGTTGTGGTTGAGCATGATGAAATGATGATGCGCGAAGCAGATCATATAATTGATATGGGCCCGCTGGCTTCGCATCTTGGTGGTGAGGTAATTGCTGAAGGCAACTATGAAAGCATCATTAATAATAAAGAAAGCCTGACTGGAAAATATTTACGAGGCGATTTAAAAATTCCGGTTCCTGCAAAGCTTCGCGCAGCAAAACATTTTCTTAAGCTTACTGGTGCAAGACAAAATAATTTAAAAAATATAGATGTTGAATTTCCGCTTGATGTATTATGTGTAATAAGCGGTGTTAGCGGCAGTGGCAAAACAACATTGGTAAAGCAAATTTTATATCCTGCATTAAGAAGATTAAAAGGTGAGTTTACAGATAAAGCAGGCTTCCATAAAAATCTTGAAGGTGATGTTGATTATTTAAGCCAGGTAGAAATGATTGACCAAAACCCGATTGGCAGAAGCAGCCGCAGTAACCCTGTTACTTATATAAAAGCGTATGACGAAATAAGAGACCTTTTTTCAAAACAACATTTAAGTAAAACGCGTGGCTTCTTACCAAAACATTTTTCTTTTAATGTTGATGGCGGCAGGTGTGATACATGCAAAGGTGAAGGTGAACAGATTGTTGAAATGCAGTTTTTGGCCGATGTGCATTTAACCTGCGAAGTATGCGGTGGCAAAAAATTTAAAGAAGAAGTGCTTGAAGTGAGATACAATGGTAAAAATGTATATGATATTTTAGAGTTAAGTGTTGATGATGCGATTGAATTTTTTTCTGCTGATAAAGAAAGCGCAAACATTGCAAAAGCATTAATGCCTTTGCAGGAAGTTGGCCTGGGTTATATAAAGCTGGGCCAAAGTAGTGATACATTAAGTGGTGGCGAAGCGCAGCGTGTAAAGCTTGCTTCATTTTTAGGCAAGGGCAGAAACAGCGGCCATATACTTTTTATTTTTGATGAACCAACCACAGGCCTTCATTTTCATGATATTCAAAAACTGCTTGCTGCATTTAACGCATTAATAAACCAGGGGCATTCAATTATTGTTATTGAACATAATACAGATGTTTTAAAGGCTGCTGACTGGATTATTGATATGGGCCCTGAAGCCGGTGATAAAGGCGGAAATGTTGTTTACAGCGGCATACCGGTTACCTTGAAGGATGTAAAGGAAAGTATCACTGCTAAATTTATCTAAGCGGCTGGTTTAAAATTACTGGTTATAAAAATCAGACATACTTATGTCCGTATAAGCATGTATTGAGTTTCAATTTGGAACTGGTTTTTATTTTTATGGGAGTATTGTGATGATACATTAAACAAATTTTTAAAAATCATTCGATATCCAATATTTATGAAAACCAAATCACTTCTTGCTTTGGGCATTATTGTTATAATGCACTTATCGGTTAAAGCCCAGGTGAAAATCGGCAATAATCCAACTTCCATAAACAGCAATTCGTTGCTTGAGCTTGAGTCAAGTAACCAGGGTTTCGTGTTGCCACGTGTTTCAATTGGCGATGTGAGTTCATACTCACCCATGTTATCAAATCCGTTAACTGGTACAATTGTTTACAATAATAGCAGCACAACAACCGGCGGTTCAGGCACAGGTATTTATTTATGGGATGGTACCAAATGGGTTTTTATTAGTACCGGAACTGCTGTTAGTTCAAGCGCCTGGCTTTTAACCGGCAATAGCGGTTTAAGTTCATCAACAAATTTTATTGGTACTACAGATGCTATTGATTTTGTTGTAAGAACAACCAATACTGAACGTATGCGCATTTTAGGTGCAGCAAACGGCAGCAGTAAAGCCGGATGGATTGGCATGGGTGTAACTGTACCGCGAAGTTCATTAGATGTAACTGGCCATTATACAAATAAGAATGTGGTTACTATTGAAAACAGTTCAACATCCGGGTATAGCAGCGTGGATATGTTAGATAGCGCCGGAAATTTAGCAGGTACTTTTGGATATGCAAATTTAGGAACCAGTGGTTCTTTTAGTGGAAAGGATTATTTTAATGGTTATGGAAATGATTTTCTTTTTACACGCGGAAGTTCTTCTGATTTAATTATGAAAGGTAACAGTGGCTATATCGGGTTAAATACAAGTACACCAAGCGAAAGGCTGCACGTTGTTGGAAATATTTATCTTAATGGCGCTTTTATGCCTGGCGGTACTGCGGGTACAACAGGTAACATCTTAACTTCTGCAGGTGCAGGTGTATCACCCACCTGGACATCACCAAACGGTCTCGCCTGGATTTTAACAGGTAACAGCGGTACAAGTTATGCTACCAATTTTCTTGGAACAACCGATAATGTAAGCATGCGTTTCAGAACAAATAATGTACAGCGCATGATTATAGATAGCTTGGGTAAGGTAGGCATCGGCATCAATAACCCTGCATATGCTTTGAGTGTTTCATCAGCCAGCAATCCATTATATCTTTCAGGCGTACAATCAACTTCTACCTTTAGTACAGATAGTTTGCTTACCATTAATAACGGTGTTGTTAAAAAAACCTCTTATGCCACATTACTTTCAATAATACTAACAGGAGGTAACCCGGGCTGGTTGCTAACAGGTAACAGCGGTACAATAGCAGGTCTTAATTATATTGGTACATCAGACGCAGTGGACTTTGTTACTAAAACAAACAACACAGAACGTATGAGGATTACAAGCAATGGGCTTGTTGGTATTGGTACTTCTAATCCATCTTATGCGTTAAGTGTTTTGTCAGCAAGCAATCCATTATACCTTTCAGGTGTACAGGCAACTTCAACTTTAAGTACAGATAGTGTACTCACCATTAGCAATGGTGTTGTAAAGAAAACGCCGTCATCTTCAGTATCAAATAATAGCTGGAATTTGCTTGGCAATAGTGCTACCAATTCAGCAATAAACTTTTTAGGAACAACAGATAATCATCCGCTTAAATTAAGAGTAAATAATACGATAGCAGGTTATATTGATAGTTCCGGCGGGTTAGGCAATGCTTATTTTGGAAGCAATGCCGGTTATAGTAACACAACTGGCAGCGGCAACACTTTTGTTGGTGCCGGTGCGGATTCTGCAAATAACTCCGGTACATCTAATACTGCATTAGGTTATCAAACAGGTTATAGTAACACTTCAGGTGGCAGCAATACATTTACTGGTTATCAAAATGGTTTTAGTAATACAACAGGTTCCGGTAATTTGTTCGGTGGTTTCCAGGCTGGCTATAGAAACACAACCGGGCAGGTAAATGTATTTTCAGGTTATTGGACAGGATATTCTAACACTACTGGCTCCAATAATGTATTTTCAGGTTACCTGTCAGGTTTCGGCAATACTACCGGTAACAATAATCTCTTCATCGGTTCTCAAGCAGGTTCAACAAATACAACTGGTTCAAAAAATACATTAATCGGAGCTAATTCAAACGTTCTTTCTGCTGGATTAACCAATGCCGCAGCTATTGGTTATAATGCCAAAGTAGCACTAAGCAATAGTTTGGTTTTGGGTGATACTATTTCAGGAGGCGGCGCAGTAAACGTTGGTATTGGCGTACGTAACCCTTTAAAAAGATTACACATTGATGCAGCGCCAATCTCAATTACGGCTGTTGGTACACAGGATAGTTTAAAAATAGATAATCTTGCCACTTCATCTTCTGCATACAGAAAAGCAATTTTGGTAATTGATTCAACAACCGGTTATGTAAGCAAGCAAAGCCTTGCTAACTTAACATCCAATCTTAATTGGTCTTTAACAGGCAACAGCGGAACTAATTATGCCACTAACTTTTTGGGAACTACAGATAATGTAAGCCTTCGTTTGCGCACCAACAATACGGAGCGCATGATTATAGACAGCTTAGGAAGCGTTGGTATTGGTTCATCTGCTTTTGATCCTATTGACAAAGAAAAATTATTGGTTGATTATGGCACAAGTGCAACTAATACTGTAGCAACCTTTAAAGGTAGTGTTGATGATTATTTCCAGATAAATCTGCAAAATAAAAGCGGTACCGCTAACGCATCTACTGATTATGTTGCAACTGCTGATGATGGCACTGATTCAACTTATTATATTGATATGGGTATAAACAGTTCCAATTATGCTTTTTCAATTGATAACTGGGGCAATGCTCATGATGCATACTTATATAGTAACTCAAAAAATCTTTACATAGGTACACAGGCAAGTAGTTCAGATGTAGTTTTTTTAGTTGGAGGAGGCAGAGCTGTAACTAATGCAGCATTGCGTATAAAAGGTAGTAATGGAAATATTGTAGTTGGTAAAGGGGAAGCAAGCTCAACACCTGTTGGTAATACATTAAGAGGCCCAAGCGGATATGGTACGAACATAGCAGGTGGAAGCCTTACCATTCAGGGTGGAGCATCAACCGGTAATGCTACAGCCGGAACTTTGTACTTAAGCGGAGGAATTGTTACCGGGCTTGTATCCAATAGTACCGTTAATAATGCGCCTATAGTTATGAACACATCTGCTACAGAAAGAATGCGCATAGATTCAGCCGGTAATGTTGGTATTGGTATCGCGAATCCATCTTATAAATTATCTGTACTTGCAGGAACCAACCCTTTGTACTTATCAGGTGTACAGGCAACTTCAACTTTCAATAGCGATAGCATTCTTACGATAAATGCAGGTGTGGTTAAAAAAGCTGCTTATTCTGCTTTATCATCCTCTACAACAAACACACTTACGCTTACTGGTAACACTCTTACAAGTACGGTAAACGGTATAGCAGCAACTTCAAATGCTGTTAGTAGTGTAAGCAATACCAGTAACGCTAATACATTAAGTACTACTATAAATGGCGTAACCGGCACAACAGTTCCTATTATTAATACAAATACTAATGCGCTTTCACAAGCAGGCGGCCTTGTAACTACAGTAAACGGCATTGCAGCTACTACTTCTATTGCGGGTGGTACAGTAAGTAATGTTTTAGGTTATAATTCCTCTGGTATAGCTGTATATCAGTCCCTAAGTAATTTAAACCTTTCTACAGCATGGAATATTACAGGTAATACAGGAACCAGTTATCTCACAAATTTTTTAGGTACAACTGATAACGTTAGTATGCGTTTCAGAACAAATAATATACAACGCATGATTATTGACAGCCTCGGCAAAGTAGGCATCGGAACAAGTTCTCCTTCTTCTGATTTAACGCTGTATCAAAGTTCAGGTTCTGGTAATGCAAAAGGATTTACGTTTACAGGTAATTCAATTTCAGGTAATAATTCAGGTACTGGTTTTTTAATGAGCCTTGGTTATAATACAAGTGGAAATAAACAGCTATGGCTGGGTGATGCTGACTATGCAGGCAATGCAGCAGGCAGTTTTGCACGCTTTGTAACAACAGGCACTGTTTTCCCTGTTATTGACGCGGTATCTGGCGATAATGCTGTAAGAAGATATCTTGCATTTGGAGTAGCAGGTGACGCTAATTCAGGGGTAATATTTGGTGGTGATAACACATCGGTTAACCCGGGATCTCAGGTTTGGGATAACGGAAACATGAGTATTGGCAGCAGCTATAAATCTTATGCCGCTCCATCTAATGGTTTATTGGTACAAGGTAATGTAGGTATTGGAACTGCTTCGCCTACGTCTGCTTTATCTGTTCTCGCAGCAAGCAATCCATTATACCTTTCAGGTGTGCAGGCAACATCAACTTTCAGCACTGACAGTATTCTTACTATAAATGCAGGCGTCGTTAAAAAAGCGCCTTATTCTTCTTTACCTTCAGGTGTTAGTGGTAGTGGCTGGGCGCTTACAGGTAACAGCATTAGTGCCGGTCAATTTTTAGGCACTACCAATGCTTTGGCATTAGTGCTAAAATCAAACAATACTCAAATGGGTTATTTTGATGGAAATGTATCAAGCCTGGCTTTAGGTGTTGGGGCTGTAAATAATTCATCAGATCATAATGTGGCCATTGGATACAATGCTTCTACAAATAATCAATATGCACTGGCATTGGGATATAATGCAACCGCTTCTGGTGTAAGGTCTGTTGCAATTGGCAATGGCGCAGCAGCCACAACGGCTTCAGGTTCAGAAGCTGTTGCTATTGGCTACAATGCCACTTCAAGCGGTGTGCAGAGTACTGCTATCGGTTATACTTCATCTGCAACCAGCAGCTATGCACTGGCTATGGGTTATGGCGCACAGGCAACTACAAGTTCAGATGTTATTGCAATCGGCCACAGCGCTACTGCATCAGCACAATATGCCACTGCCATTGGTTATGGCGCACAGGCAACAGGTTTACAATCAACAGCCATTGGTTATAATGCACAAACATCTCAAAGCAATACAATTCTTTTAGGTAATGCTGCCAGTTCTAATTTATATGTTGGTATTGGTACTGCTACGCCAACAGCCAAATTGCATATCGTTGGCGGCACAACAACCAACTATCCTTTGCAGATGACGGGTTTGCCAACAGGTACAGCAGGTACAGATAATATTCTTACAATAAATGCTTCAGGCGTTGTAGGTTATGTTACACCGGCAAACTTTAATAGTAATTATTGGGGGTTGAATGGAAACGCAGCCGCCAGTGGTAATTTTTTAGGCACTACTAATACTACACCGCTTCAGTTTAAATTCAACAGCACTGCAGCCGGTTATCTTGATGCAAACAATACGGCATTTGGTACAAGTTCTGTTTCTACTTCAGGCACAAACAATACGGCAATCGGTTATTCAGCAAATGCTGCCAACGGTTCAACTGCAATAGGTGCCAGCTCTGTTACAACTGCTGCAAACAATACTGCGGTTGGTAACAGTGCAACTGCAAACAACAGCACAAATGAAACAGCTATCGGTGCTTCTGCACAGGCAACAGCTCAATATAATACAGCGGTTGGTTACAATGCACAGGCAATAAGTAATTCACAGGCTACAGCAATCGGTACAACAGCCAAAGCAAATGCTATTGCCTCTACGGCATTAGGTTATAACGCACAGGCGATTAGTAATGGCCAAACAACTGCATTAGGTGTTAATTCCCAGGCCAACGCACAGTATGGTACAGCCGTTGGTTATAATGCACAATCAGTTAGTAATTCTTATGGCACTGCTGTTGGAACAAATTCAAACACTACCGGCCAATATGCTACAGCAATTGGTTCAGAAACTGATGCTACTTTTCAATATTCAACTGCATTAGGATATAATGCACAAGCAACCGTAAACAATCAAACTACTGCTGTTGGTGCAAATACATCTGCAACAGGTACCAATTCTACCGCTATTGGTTATGGTGCCACAACAAGCCAGACTAATGCAATTGTTGTAGGTACCAGTACCAATAATGTGGGCATCGGTACATCAACCCCAAATACAAATGCCAAGCTGGATGTGGCTGGAAATTTTAAAATGGGCACTGCCGGTACCGTATTATCAAGCATGATAAAATCAACATTTACTGTATCGCCAATCGTTGCTCTTGGAACAACTACAACTTACACAGCTACTGTAACAGGCGCAAATGCTGGTGCCAGTGTAATTGTAAACCCGAGAAGTACATTAGCAAACGGTGTTGTAATTGCTTACAGTTATATAAGTTCAGCAAATACAATAACAATTGCCTTTACAAGCGGAAGCACTATAGGTGCTTTAGGTACACTAACTTTTGATGTAACTGTAATTCAGTAATAACGAATTATAATATCATAGAAAGGATCATAGTGTTATTTGTTATTATTTTCTTTCAACAGATCAAGCAATTCATGCGGCTTGGCGCCTTGCGGATACGTTTGTATAAGATGATGGTCTTTATTATACACAGCCATAAATGGCGTAAACTTTACGCGGTAATAAGATGGTATGGCATAATTTTCATCTCTTGCCATAATTATATTGTTAAACTGCTGAAGATGAAACTTCTCTGCAAACTCTTTTATTTCCGGCAAAGGATAATAACTTACCCACACAAAGAAAATATTTTTCATAGTGCTCATGGTATCTGCAAACTCTTGCGCTGTTAACTGGCAATGCCCACAGCTTGGGCTGAAATAGGTTATAACAACCGGCCTGTCTTTCGGTATTTTTTTATCGTTGGTATAAGTGCTGTCTGTTTGTAAAACCGTAAAGGCAGGAATGTGTAAAGAATCTTTCTGGTAAGGTGGAATGGTATCAAACGTTTGTGCATGCATCGAAATGCATTTTATAAGCACAAACATTATAACGATAAATTTTTTCATACTGCTAAACTATAATAAGATGTTTTGCAAATTATTTTGTTTGATGTTATTAGCCTTTTTTTATAATTCTTTTTTTAATTGATATGCGAAGCTGGTTAAAAATTGCATCGTATCAATTCCATCTGCATAATCAGTAAGTGAAGGTGATTGCGTTTTGCCAAATGGCACAAAACCTTTACCTGCAATGCATTGAATGTTTGTATTGTTTTGCAGGCTTTTTACCAATGTTTTCGGTTCATTATAAAAAGCATAATTCACCTGGCTTACAGGCGCAAAAGCACTTTCGTTTTCTGTTAAGATGATGGAGTCATTCGTCATATAAAACTTACGATTCATGATCAGTAATGCCAGTTGATAATCATAATTATTCTTGTATTTATGAAAGTCTGCGAAGTAGTTATACTTTCTTAATGCATCTAACAACGGAATAAAATTATAGCCTTCGGGCACAAACAGTTTGGTAACATTTCTGCAACCCATACCAAAGTATTGCTGAATATCATCAGCTAATAAATCCAACTGTTTAGTTGTTTCATCTCCATATAAAACCGAAACTGACGTTCTGTTACGGCGAATAATGCTTGGATACTTTCCGAAGTAATACTCAAAGTAGCGGCTGCTGTTGTTACTGCCGGTTGCGATGTAAGCATCGCAGCCTTTTAAGTTTTCTGCAAGTGCGATGCATTGCTTTGCTTCATCGTTCCATTCAAAAATCTTTTCAACAAAATGTTTTATAAGTACTGCATCTTTTGATGATGGCTTTATCAGCGCTTTATTACCGCTTATAAACACGCATAAAAAATCATGAAAGCCAACCAGCGGAATATTGCCGGCCATAACAATGCCCACTGTTTTGGGTTGTTGAATATTTTCAAGGTGGTATTGCTCAACCCAATGTTCAAGCAAGCTTCGCTGCAAAAAGTTTTCTGTAATATTTTGTAAAGAAAGATCAATAAACTGCTGCTTAAACCAGGCATTCTGCTGCTCTGCTTTTTGTTTTACAAGTTGCAGCGCTTCATTATTCAAACTTAAATATTCACCAAGCTTAACTAATAAACTAATTCGTTCTTCAATATTCATGTCTTACTGCTTAATTTTACACGCAAAAATAACTTCAATATAAAATATAATGTATGGCAATTAAAATAACGGACGAGTGCATAAACTGTGGCGCCTGTGAGCCTGAATGTCCGAACAATGCTATTTATGAAGGTGGTGTTGAATGGGCTTTTTCAGATGGAACAACTGTAAGAGGTTCTGTTGTGTTGATGGATGGTGAAATTGTGGATGCAGAGAAAAAAATGGCGCCACTGGCTGTGGATACTTATTATATAACGCCTAATAAATGCACAGAATGCCAGGGCTTTCATGAAGAGCCGCAATGCGCTGCTGTTTGCCCGGTTGATTGTTGTGTGCCTGATGAAATGTACCGCGAAACGGTTGATGAGCTATTGGCAAAAAAAGAGAAACTGCATATTTAAATTGAACATTAATAATTTGTTTAGGTGACAGATAAGATCTTTCACCTTTTTTATTGCAAGTATTGTACGCTCTTAATTTCATTTTATATTTCTTTGCTGATTATTAAATGAAGAAAAAGATTGCATTAGTTACCGGCGGCTACAGTGGTGAAGCGGAGATAAGTTATCAAAGCCTTATCACGATTAATAACAATATTGACCGCCACAAGTATGATGTTTATGTAATTGATATAACGTCTGAAGGATGGTTTTATAAGAATGATGCAGGTGAGGATATAAGCGTAGATAAAAATAATTTTTCAATCACTATTAACAATGAAAAAATAAATTTTGATGGTGTGTTTATAGGCATTCATGGCACGCCCGGCGAAGACGGAAAATTGCAGGGATATTTTGATTGCATTGGCCTGCCATATACAAGCTGTGATGTGGCAACATCAGCATTAACATTCAATAAAAGATATACAGTTGCAGTTGCAGCGTTTGCAGGTATTCATGTAGCCAAATCATTACACATTTTTCGCAACGATGTTATTAATGAAGAAGATATTTTTAAGCAATTAAAGTTCCCTGTTTTTGTAAAGCCGAATAACGGTGGTTCAAGCATTGGAATGAGCAAAGTAAACCAGCCATCAGAAGAAATTGGTGTTGCTTTGCAAAAGGCTTTTAAAGAAGACGACCAGGTATTAATCGAGGAATTTATTGAAGGCATAGAACTAACTATTGGTGTATTTAAAAGCCATGATGAGGTAATTACATTGCCTATTACCGAGATAAAATCTCAAAAAGAATTTTTTGATTTTGATGCAAAATATAAAGGCTTAAGTGAAGAAATAACACCGGCTGAAATTGATGCATCTATTGCTGAAAAAATAAGAACGGCTGCTACTAAAATTTATTTGGTATTAAATTGCCGCGGCATTGTGCGTATTGATTTTATTTATAACGAACAAACCGGTGAACCATTTATGCTTGAAGTAAATACTGTGCCCGGCCAGAGTGCTGCAAGCCTTGTTCCACAACAGGTAAAAGCAAAAGGCTGGACGATGCAACAATTTTATACCATGTTAATTGAAGAATGCTGGCAATAATATAAAACTCATGTTTGAATTTATTACGAAACGTTCTTTTATTGTTAACCTGCTGGCCGCAATTGCATTGATATTAGTCATTGTTTTTCTTTTCTTTCTTTCGCTTGGTTCCATCACAAGGCATAATGAAACAATAAAAGTTCCATCTGTAACCGGACAATCTTTATCAGATGCAACATCAGCATTAAAAAAGCAAGGTTTCAGAGTTGCTGTTCAGGATTCTGTTTATATTGATACATTAGCGCCGCTTGCTGTAGTTAAACAATCACCTGAATCAGATGAAACAGTAAAGATCAACCGCACTATTTATCTTACAATAAACCGTGCAACGCCGCCTTTGATTGATATGCCTGATCTGCGTGGCTATTCTTTCCGCAGTGCAGAAATGTATCTTGAAAGTCTTGGCTTGAAGTTGGGCGACACAAGTTATACGCCTGATATTGCACGCAACGCTGTAAAAGAACAAAAGTATAAAGGGAAAGCAATTGAACCGGGCACAAAAATTCCAATGGCATCTTCTATTGATTTTATATTGGGAAATGGTTTGGGAAACACACAGTTAACGGTTCCTGATTTGGTTGGCTTAACAGTACGCCAGGCCAAAGATTATCTTTCTGGTGATAACATTGGCATTGGTGTGATAATAGCAACAAGCGCAGTGCAGGATACAGCAAATGCTTACATCAATAAACAAAACCCTGAACCAAAAACGATAATGCCCAACGGCGATACAGCAAGTAATCATATACGTGCAGGCCAGTTGATGGATATATGGATAAGCGATACACCGCCTGTGCGTGATTCTGCAAATAATCAATCAATACCAAATCAATAAATTTATGCAAACAATTACTGTTGAAGAATTAAAGAAACGAATTGATGCAGGTGAAGATGTGCATCTTGTTGATGTGCGTGAACCCAATGAAAATGCAGAGTTTAATATTGGCGGTACTTTATTGCCGTTGGGCGAAATAAGAAATTACAACACAGATACAATAGATGATTTAAAAGATAAGGAAGTTATATTGTATTGCAGAAGC
Source organism: uncultured Parafilimonas sp. (assembly GCA_964658095.1). GTDB lineage: Bacteria > Bacteroidota > Bacteroidia > Chitinophagales > Chitinophagaceae > Parafilimonas. The sequence continues at coordinate 18,782 of CAZZXW010000002.1, forward strand.
GGTAACCGCAGTGGCCAGGCAACACAGATATTAGAACAGGCAGGATTTACCAATGTAAAAAATCTTGTGGGTGGCATGCTTGCATGGCAACAAATGAAATAATACTTTATTCAGCAGATTGATTTATTTATAAATTGCTGCTAATGCAAACAGCTTCAAAAAAAGTAGTTAATGCCTGGGCAATGTACGACTGGGCAAACAGTGCTTACAATCTTGTAATTACTTCTACCATTTTTCCAGCTTATTATGATGCCATTACAACAACAAAAAATACTGCCGGCAAAATTATCAGCCATAAAGTATTGTTCGCCGGACATGAATTTGAAAGCGCTTCATTATACAATTATGCTATAGCTTTTGCATACCTGGTTATTGCTGTAATATCTCCTATACTTTCATCTATTGCAGATTATAAAGGCAATAAGAAATCGTTCATGCAATTTTTTTGCTATCTCGGCAGCATTGCATGTTGTGTTTTATATTGGTTTGATAAAAGCACTTTATCGCTTGGTATTTTATGCGCAATACTTGCAGCCATTGGTTATTGCGGCAGCCTTGTTTTTTACAACTCTTATCTTCCTGAAATAGCAGCAGAACCAGACCAGGATAAAGTTAGTGCCAAAGGTTTTGCGTTGGGTTACATAGGAAGTGTGTTGCTGCAAATTGTTTGCTTTTTGTTTGTGATGTTTCCGCAATTGTTTGGCATAAAAGATGAAAGCTTTGCGCCGCGTTTATCATTTCTGTTAGTTGGTTTGTGGTGGATGGGTTTTGCACAAATAACTTTTAAACACTTGCCAAAAACATATCCATCATTTCAAAATAAAAATAAAAATATACTTACGAGTGGTTTTACAAAACTAAACAGTGTATGGCAACAGGTAAAGCAGTTACCTGTTTTAAAAACATACCTCTTTGCTTTTTTCTTTTACAGTATGGGTGTGCAAACAGTTATGCTTGCTGCCACTTTATTTGGCAGCCAGGTTTTGCAATTAGAAACATCAAAGCTTATCATGTGTATTTTAATTATACAGCTTGTGGCAATTGCAGGTTCGTATATTATGGCCAGGCTTTCATCTGTTTATGGCAACTTCAAAGTTTTAATGTTTGTTGTAGTTATATGGATTGGAGTATGTATATACGCTTACTTTATTACAACAGCCATGCAGTTTTATATTGTTGCAGCTATAGTTGGTTTGGTGATGGGTGGCATTCAATCTTTAAGCCGTTCTACTTATGCCAAGATAATGCCCGAGACACATGACACTGCTTCCTTCTTCAGCTTTTATGATGTTACAGAAAAGATTGCGATTGTTATTGGCATGTTCAGCTTTGGTTTTGTGCAGGAGTTAACCGGTAACATGCGTAATTCTATAATTGCATTAGTTGTTTTCTTTTTGTTTGGTTTGATATTTCTCTTTTCAACGCTGCAAAAGCAAAAACAGATTTCTTAAGTTAAAAATTTTAATTTGACTTTTGAAGTATTATGAAGTTGTATTCAATTGAAACAGGTTTATTCAAGTTAGATGGTGGTGCTATGTTTGGTGTTGTTCCAAAAACAATATGGAGCAAATTAAATAAACCTGATGAAAACAATTTATGCACGTGGAGCATGCGTTGTTTATTAATTGAAGATGGTAATAAATTGATTTTAATTGATAACGGTATCGGTAATAAACAAAGCGAAAAATTTTTCAGCCATTATTATTTACATGGTAATGATGCATTGGATAAATCATTGGCAACACATGGTTTTAATAAAGATGATATAACTGATGTTGTGCTTACACATTTGCACTTTGACCATTGCGGCGGAAGTATAATTCGTGATGGCGACAAGCTTATTCCTGCGTTTAAAAACGCGATTTACTGGAGCAACGAAAAACATTGGAACTGGGCAACCAATCCTAACGAAAGAGAGAAAGCATCATTTTTAAAAGAAAATATTTTACCAATTAAAGAAAGCGGGCAATTAAGATTTGTCTTAATAGATGATGAAACTGATGATGCCTTCTCAACAACCAAATTCACAAATAATATTTCTTTTAAAATTGTGAACGGGCATACAAGAAGCATGATGTTACCACAGATTAAATACAAAGACAAGACAATTATCTTTATGGCTGACTTGCTTCCATCCATTGCATATATTCCTATTCCTTATGTAATGGCTTATGATATGTTTCCGCTTACAACTTTGAATGAGAAAAAATCTTTTCTGAACGAAGCATCAGGCAACAATTACATTTTATTTTTTGAGCATGATGCACAACATGAATGCTGCACTGTTCATCAAACTGAAAAAGGAATAAGAGAAAATGAAATTTTTAAGCTGAACGAGATATAATTATTCTTTCACCCTGTCAACATATTCACCTGTCTTAGTATTCACACGAATCAATTCTCCTTCATTCACAAACAAAGGCACCTGAATTGTTGCACCTGTTTCTATTGTAGCATTTTTTAAAGCACGGGTTGCAGTATCGCCACGCATACCAGGTTCAGCATAAGTAATTTTAAAGGTTATTTTTTCAGGTAACTCGGCACCTATCGGCAGCTCTGTTTCAGTATTTATGCTTACAATTACATCACCACCTTCTTTTAAAAACTGCGGTGCATCAATCATGTTTTCATTCAATGCAAATTGTTCAAAAGTTTCATTATCCATAAAATTATAACCGCCGTCATCTTTATATAAAAACTGGTATGTTTTCTTTTCTACACGTACCGGAAAAATGGTTTCGCCACTGTTCCATGTTTTTTCTATCGTACGGCTGTTATCAACGCCTTTTAATTTTGCCCACACTTTTGCAGCAGCACGTGCGGTTTTATTTTCACCAAATTCAACAATAGTGTAAAGGCTGCCATCTAATTTTAAAATCATGCCGCGTGAAATATCTGCTGTAGTTGCCATAAATAAATTATTAGGGCGGCAAAAGTAATATTAAGATTGAGATGTACAAGATTTCAGACATTAATTTGCAGTGAATGAAACAGAAGCCTGTTGATGCATCCATGCAGCCATTTCTTGATGGTAAATTAATTTTAATTGATAAGCCTTACAACTGGACATCTTTTGATGCCGTAAAAAAGATAAGAATATCAACAGGCGTTTCAAAAGTTGGCCATGCAGGAACATTAGATCCTCTTGCTACAGGTTTATTAATTGTTTGCACCGGAAGTTTTACAAAAAAAATTTCTATATACATGAACATGGAAAAAGAATATACCGGTTCAATGATTTTAGGTGCAACAACAGTAACTTATGATCTTGAAAGCAAGCCTGAAAAATTTGCTGATATCAGTAACATAACTAATGAAAAAATTTTTACATCAACGCAAAAATTTATTGGTGAAATTGAACAGGTGCCACCCATTCATTCAGCCATAAAAAAAGATGGAAAGCCAGCGTATCTAATGGCAAGAAAAGGGAAAGATATTCAGCTCGAACCACGCAAAATTTTTATCTCATCTTTTGAAATAACAAACGTTCAATTACCACAAGTTGATTTCAAAGTTGTTTGTTCAACTGGTACTTATATAAGAAGCCTTGTAAATGATTTTGGCAAGGCTTTGCAAACGGGTGCTTATTTAAGTGCATTGCGCAGAACAAGAATTGGTAATTTTTTGGTTGATGATGCAGTAACACCACAACAATTTCAGCAAGAGGTTGAAGAAATAAAATCAACATCAGAAAGGCAAACCAATACCTAACTGGATAGCATAATTATTACGCTTTAAATTTTCACCAGGCTTTTCAAATTCATGATTGCGCCAGCTAAAGTTTTTTATATCAAGCCAGCCATTGTTTGCAAGCCTTGCAGGATCTTTCAGCTTTAACCCCGCATCAATCCGTATCAAAAAATAATGAAAGTCAAACCTTAAGCCGGTGCCAACACCAATAGCAATATCCTGTCCAAGCCTGTTAAGTTTAAACTGGCTGTTCGGATTGGCTGTATCCTTCCTGATGTTCCAGATATTTCCTACATCAGTAAACAAAGCGCCATTTACATTTACACTTGTAAAATGTGCAATTGGGTAACGGTATTCAATGTTTGCCTCAAGCTGCATATCACCATAACGATCACGAAATGTTGATGCGGTATCACTTAAAAAGGATGAACCTAATCCAAGTTGCCGTAAAGCCCAGGCACGCATACTGTTTGGTCCGCCAGCTATAAACTGTTTGAAGAAAGGCAACGTAACACCAAACTTTCCTGACCTGTTATAATTATAACCAACGCCTGCAAATGCACGCAGCGCAAGGCTTGTTTTACTAAATGTGATAAGCTTTCTTGATTCAGCCGCAACTTTAATATACTGGTATATTTTACTGTTATTGCTTTTCAATCCCGGCAAGCCCGATTCTTCAATTGAAAAGCCGGCATAATTGGTAACGTTGCTTCTTCCATTGTAGGTAATAGCTAAATTGCCTTGCGCACTTACAACATAACCTGTATTAAAAGAGTTGCGTAAAAAAGGGTTATCAGCAAATGCCTGTCTTAGCAAAGGCAAAGTATCCAGCGAATACAATTCGATGTTTGGAAAACGTACCTGCCACACTTTATTTTTTAGTTTCCAGTTATAACCATAATTAGCAACAAGAGATTTTATCCTGAAATAATCCTGCCTGTCAGAATAAGATGCGTTTGCACTGATGACGGTTCTTCCAAAGTCAAGCCTGCCAAGTCTTAAAATCTTAAAAGGAACCAACAGCCTTGGTATGCTGTAAGTTTGGCCAAGTGAAACCTGGAATGCCTGTAATAATGAATTATTTTGTTGCTTGTTAAAGCTAAGCTCAACGCCGTTTGTAAAGCTTGTAGATGATTGTATTGCCTGCCTGAAAACGTTCCTGTTCTTATAGGTAATATTAAGCGCCAGCCCAAAGAAATTTGATGAAGTTAAAATGTCTCCTGTATTGCGGCTTGCCTCAAGGTTATAGGTTATATTTTGTTTTCTTTCAGGATATAAAAAATAGTTTACATCAAGCGAATCACCTGTGATATGTATTCTTGTATCCACCTGTCGCCATGCACCAATCTGGCTGTATGTATTAATGGTTTTATAGAACTGGTTATCATTATACAACCTGTTTGTGCGTAGATAATTATAATGCCTGAATATAGCAGGATTAAAAGTTCCGTGAGTATAAAATACACTATAACCTCTGCTCGTCCATTCTTTAGAAAATGCTTTATGATTTATAATACTGTCAGGCACATCTGTTACCCGCATTTCAGGAAAATAATTAACCTGCCGTATAAAGAACTTTTTTAAGAAAGCGGTATCATTAAAGTTAACTGTTGTATCTGCAAACCTGCGCTGCTGAATGTTAAGAGATGCAGTTGGATTTTTATTTTTTTTATCTGCAGCCTGCTCAATAAGTTCAGCCTGTTCAAAAGGGTCTAATGTAAGTTTAAGCAAAGCAGTATTAACCGTATCAACCACCGCAGCAAGATTTTCACGTTGCAACAGATAATAACCACGCTGCCTGTATAAAGCCACCAGCCGGTCTAACTCTGCTGTAAGATTTTCTTTTGAATAAGGTGTTTTATTTGGCTTTATGAGGCTTGCTTTTGAAAAAAGATTTGTTATGCGTTGTAATGCAGTATCATTAAGATTATACGCAATAGAATCTATAATAACTCTTTTTTGAGGATTAATGTTTATGATTACAGTTGTTCTGTATTGAACCGGATGATCGCCTTTATGAAATGTATCAACGTAAAAAGTATCACTCAAAACCGCATTAAAGTATCCTTGTGAAAAAAGATAGCCGCTCATAAAACGGCGTGTGATGCTGATGGTGGAAGTATCAAAAACCGGTGGATTTTTTAATGTATAAAATACGCCAAATTTTTCTACCCTGCGTGCGTATAAACTATCTGCCCAAAAGCCAACAAGACTTTCCTGCAAGCGTGTTTTTTCATCTTTACTAATGTTGCCATTTATGTTAATGATATTGTTATAAACATAAGGTGTATCAACAGGATAGTTTTTTACTTTCACAGCGTTAAAAAACAAAACTTTTTCGCTGGTGCAGGATGTTATAAAAGAAATAAAATAAGCGGCAACTATATAAATTAAGAATTTTCTGGCTGTTAAAATCATATAAAATGATAAGCAGGAGCGAGGTCAAATATATCCAAAGTTTATACTACAAAAAAAACAGTACTGCTGCTGAAGTTTTTATTGCAGAAGGCGTGAAGATATTAGATGAATTGCTGCATTCTGATTTTATTATACAAAAAATTTATGCACTTGAAAGCTGGATTCAACAAAACAATAATGTAAAAAATGTAATCGAAATATCAGAGACTGAATTAAACAGCATTACAAATTTTGATACACCAAATAAAGTACTCGCTGTTGTTTATAAAAAAAATATTACGCATCTACCTGATATAAAAAATAAAATAACATTAATGCTTGATGGCATACAGGATCCCGGTAATCTTGGAACAATAATTCGTACTGCAGATTGGTTTGGTATTGAAAATATCATTGCATCAAACAATACGGCTGACTTGTATAATTCAAAAGTTATACAAACAACCATGGGCAGCTTTACAAGAGTAAATATTTTTTATGCTGATCTTGAAGCGTTCTTGTCAGCAAACAAAATAGAAGTTTTTGGCGCTGCTATTAATGGCGAAGATGTAAACAAGCTTCAGCATGTTGATGAATGCATATTGGTTGTTGGCAATGAATCAAAAGGCATTGGTGATAACATACTTCCTTACGTCAAACAAAAGATAAGTATACCACGTTTTGGCAAAGCAGAATCTTTAAATGCTGCTGTAGCAACTGGTATTATTTTATGGAAGCTGAAGATGTAATGGTTATGCTCTGCCCATTTGTTTCAAAAAAGAAACATGCGAAATAACAGCCTGGTACATGCGTGGATACTCAACATAGGTAATGTTATATTCCCTGCAGGCTTCTTTAATTATTTTGCTGATTCTTGGATAATGTATGTGTGATATTTTAGGAAAAAGATGATGCTCTATCTGGAAGTTAAGCCCGCCTACAAACCATGAAATAACTTTATTCTTTGTTGCAAAATTTGCAGTTGTTTTTAATTGATGAATTGCCCATTCATCTTCCATTTTATTAGTTACTTCATCAGGCATTGGAAAATGTGTATGCTCAACCGTATGTGCTAACTGGAATACAATACTTAAGATAAAACCTGCTACAAGCGTCATTAAAAGATAACCGACAATTGTATCAACAATCCCAACAGTTATCATTGGTACAATTATAAAAATGCCAAGACTTATAACTTTATAAGCCCAAAAATAAAAATGATCTTTCGCCGTCATTTTTTTCAAAGGCACATCACCAATCTTTCTTGAAAAATATTTTTTATAGTCAGAAAAAAATATCCAATAAATATAAAGCCAGCAATAAAAAAACCAGAAATACCAATGCTGAAAGCGATGCATCTTATATTTTTTTTGTGTAGATGCCATTCTTAAAAACGGCTTAGCATCAATGTCATCATCAATGCCATCAATATTTGTATAAGCATGATGAATGATGTTATGCTTTACATTCCACATAAAATGACTTCCACCTAAAAAACCTAATGTAACTGCAGCCATTTTATTAAGTACGGGAGATTTGCTAAAACTGCCATGGCCACCATCATGCATAATATTAAAACCAATAGAAGCAACTGTAACACCAAGCAAAACGCATTCTGCTATTGACCAAAAAACCGAGGGTGTAAAAAATACGAGATGTATGTATAAACCAATCAGTGTAACAATTAATATTAATGCCTTAGTCCACAATTTGTAATTACCCGTTGAAGATTTACCTGTTGTTTCAAAATAGTCTGCAATGCGTTTTTTTAATTCTGTGTGAAAAGATGGCTTCAACTGTACAAATTTGGGGATAGAATTCATGAATTGTATATTATATATTTAAGAAGAGCTGCAAAGTAACAAAGTAATAGGTTAACAATTTGCAATATCATAAACACACCTATATATTAACTTAAGCAACGCTCCATTATAATAAAAGTTCTGTAAATGTTACTTATTTTATATTTGCGGTAAGCCCGGGTGGCGAAATGGTAGACGCACCGTCTTCAGGTGGCGGCGTTCGCAAGGATGTGCTGGTTCGAATCCAGTCCCGGGCACTTTTATAAATTTTTGCTTGCTCCAATCGATGCAAAACAGGGTTGACCCATTTGGAAATATAATTTCTACAAAAGCACGTGGCGCATGGATGGGCAACCGTGGAAAACTTCATAACGATAAAAAAGAAATTAAGCATTCATTTAAATTAAAAGCGTGGCTTATATGCAAGCTTGAATTCAATGGCCGTAAACGCCAGGTAATGGGATCAAATACATATACTGAATTATTTTTTTTCGATGAAGCTACTGCTTTCGCAGCAGGGCACAGGCCTTGTTTTGAATGCCGCCGGCAAGATTTTAATGCTTTTAAAAACGCGTGGCTTGAAGCAAATTCTGGATACAGGTTTACTATGCAAACTTCAATACAAAGTATTGATAACATTTTGCATAAAGAACGCATGAACAATGATGGCTCTAAAAAAACGTATGAAGAAGATATAAACAGCCTTCCTGATGGAAGTTTTATATCGCTTGATAGTGATGCTTATTTGTTGTTCGATAATGAAATGTACTTATGGTCTCCATTCGGATATAAAAAATTTCAGCCAAAAATCACAGGTAAAGTAACCGTATTAACGCCGCGTTCTATTGTAAATACATTTATTAAAGGTTATAAGCCGCAAATAAATTTGTAATTGTTAAGCATGCTCTCAAACATTCTTTTATTTTAGCTGCATTAATATTCGGCATAATTCTTTCTGCAAAGCGAAAAAATTCAATATGAAAAGCCTTGTCAATATTGCAATATTTGCAATCATTTTTTGTGTTTCCTGTAAGAAAGAAAACCAAGCCTCTACAACTTCAAATACTTTATCAAGTGCAACTGAAGATACATGTACAGCAACACTCGCTGATGCAGAGTACATTAATATTTTTCCGGCAGATAACCACTGGAATAAAAACATTACCAAGCTGCAGGTTGATTCTTTAAGCAGCCAGATCATTGCTAATTTTTCTTCATCAGGCTTGCATGCAGATTTTGGCAGCGGCAATTATGATGGAGCGCCAATAGGTATTCCTTATGTTGTGGTTTGTGGCTCGCAGCAAAAATATAACGTGGTTTTTCGTGCAAATAGTTATGATGGCAATTATGGAAGTGAAAGCGACAAAGGTCCGTATGCCATTCCTTTAACAGCACCAATCGAAGGCAATGGTAACGGTGATTCACATGTAATCTCGGTTGATAAAGACAATGGCATTTTGTACGAATTGTATAATGCAAGTAAAACTGCGGATCATTGGGAAGCATCTTCAGGCGCTATCTTCAATCTTAACAGCGATAAGCTTCGTCCGCTTGGATGGACCTCTGCTGATGCTGCCGGTCTGCCCATCTTTGCCGGCCTTATTCGTTATGAAGAAATAAAGAAAGGTGTGATTGATCATGCACTTCGTTTCACTTTGCAAAGCGCTAATGTAACGCCTGCATTTATCATACCTGCACGGCATAAAGTAAACAGCTCAGGTGGTGTGTATGGCGTTCCGTTTGGTGTGAGATTCAGGTTAAAATCAGGCTTTAACATCAGCGGCTTTTCAAAAACAAATCAAATTATTTTAAAAGCTATGAAAACGTATGGATTGATATTAGCGGATATAGGCAGCAACATGTATATAAGCGGCGCACCAGATTCAAGATGGAATAATGATGACCTGCATAAATTAGGAACAATAACCGCAAATAATTTTGAAGTAATAAAGTTTGCACGTTGATTTTTATATGTTCAAACAATCATAAAGTAACTTTTAATTTATACTGATTCATTCAAACCCTTTACATTCGTTTTTACAATTTGAGTTTATGAACGATTGGAAAGATTATCAGCAAAAAAACAAAGACCGCTTTTTGAATGAGTTATTAGAACTGCTGCGCATACCAAGTGTAAGTGCAAGAAGCGAACACAAAGATGATATGCTGAAATGCGCTGATGCTATGAAGCAAAAATTACTTGATGCAGGTGTTGATAAAGCAGAAGTGCATCAAACAGATGGCCATCCGATTGTGTATGGTGAAAAAATAATTGATGCAAACAAGCCAACGGTTTTGGTGTATGGCCATTATGATGTGCAACCACCAGATCCTTTAGAACTTTGGAACAGCGGGCCTTTTGAGCCGGTTATAAAAAATGGAAAGATTTATGCACGTGGCGCGTGTGATGATAAAG
>CAZZXW010000003.1:0-16421 GCA_964658095.1 uncultured Parafilimonas sp.
TGTGCGCTGAACAGTAATGATGCGCAGCAAAAAGAAGTATCAAAATTTAATTATGCAAAGCTATCTGTTGAGTTAGGTTATACTGATGTTGCGCTAAATGAACTAAAAAGTTTTATTACAACCTATCCAAACTCTGAATATAATAATGAAGCAAAAGAGTTATTGGTAAATGTTTTATCAAACACTAATAATTATAAAGATGCACTTGCGCTTGTTGAAACCTTGCAATCGCAAAGTGAGCTTGTAAAAAAAGCCTATCCTAAAGTTTTATATGGACGAGCCGTTGAGTTGATTAATGATCAGCAGTTATCGCAGGCTGATGATCTATTAAACAGAATCTTTTCAGTTGAATACAATCAACAATACATACCTTATACCAACTTCTGGAAAGGTGAAATTGCGTATAGGAACAACAAATTTGATTCTGGTGTTTATTATTTGCAGCAATATTTAAAAGCGCCTTCAACGTATGGCGAAGTAAGTGCAGCTCATGCACATTACACGCTTGGTTATTGTTACTTAAGGCAGGAAGATTATGATGATGCCTTAAAAAGTTTTACAGACGTTGCTACATCCATCACTTCAAACTCACAGCCTTTGGCAACGGATGCATACTTGCGAGAAGCTGATTGCTATTTCATGAAAAAAAATTATGGCAAAGCATTACAGATGTATGAAGCTGTAATTAATGACCAGTTGCCTTCTGCTGATTATGCTTTGTACCAAAAAGCAGTTATTGCCGGCGCTAACAGCCAGTATGCGCAAAAGGTTGCATTGCTTCAATCAATTCAAAACCGTTATCCATCTTCGCCACTTGTTGCTGACGCAAACATGGAGGTTGCAAATACTTACCTGGCAAGCGAACAATATGATGTTGCCATCAAACCATTGAATACAATTATTGCAGGTAAGAACGATGCATTCAAACCACAGGCTTATTTAAAGCTTGGCGTTAGTTATTATAATTTAAAAGACAATCAAAACGCATTGAACAGTTTTCAAAAGCTCATTTCAACTTATCCAAATGCACCTGAAAGTGATGAAGCAGTTGATTATGTGCGTGACATTTTTATTGGTATGCAAAAGCCTGATGACTTTGTTGCCTTCATGCAAAAAGCAGGCAAGCCGGTAAGTTATTCAGAGCAGGATTCGCTTACATTCATCATAGCGCAGTCAGCATATAATAATAAGTCTTATGATAATGCTTTGCAAGGTTTCAATAGTTACTTAACCAAATTTCCTGCTGGCCAATATTCGGTTGAAGCAAATTATTATACGGCTGATATTTATAACACAAAAAAAGATTTTACGCATGCACTTACTTATTTTAATGCTGTAGCGCAAAAGGCGCCAAACAGTTATGCTGAAACAAGTGTGTTGCAGGCAGCACGTATATCTTATTTTGAATTGAAAGATTATAAGCAGGCTGAACAATATTTTGAGCAGTTAAAATCAATTGCAACATCGCCTGATAATAAACTGGAAAGTGAACGTGGTTTGTTGCGTTGTCAGTATAAATTAAATGATATTGATTCTGCGCTTTCCAATGCACAGGATTTATTGCAGCAAAAAGATATTGCTTCAGATGATAAAGCAATGGCTGATCTTATCATTGCAAAAAATTATCAAACCAATAACCAGCTTGATGAAGCAAGCGATGCTTATAAAAATGTTGTAAGCACTGGCAAGAGCGAATATGCAGCAGAAGCACGTTATCGCATTGCTGAAATATTGTATCAGCAGAACAATTTAAAAGATGCTGAGAAAGCAGGCTTTGATGTGATAAACAAAGCAGGCAGTTATGATTATTGGATCACTAAAGCTTACATTTTATTAGGCGATATTTATTTAAAAGAGCAGGATTATTTTAATGCTGAAGCCACGTTACGCAGCGTGGTTCAAAACGCAACAGATGCGGGTTTAAAGAAAGAAGCACAACAAAAATTAGACGATGTGCTTGCCGAAAAAGATAAGAACAGCAAAGTTGTTCAGCAATAATTATTACACATGAAGTTTGAAATGAAGTACGTTATAACACTTATTATTTTAATTAGTATTACGCAGGTTTCATTTGCGCAGCACATGCAAAACAAAAAGCGTGTTGAAGAAAAAAAATCAGCACAACAACCTGCAACAGATACAGCATTGCCGCCAAGAACGGTTGTGGTTACATCACAATTTGCGCCTTCATTAAAACAAACATCCAAGATAAACTTTAATGCTGCAACGCCATTACCGGATTCAGTTCGACCAACACTTAATTACAATATTCCTGTTTCAAATTTATCGTTAGGTTATCAGTCAGCACCATTAAAAGCAATGGCTGAAAATATAGATTCAAGCGTGCATTGGCAAAACGCTAATTATTTAAAAGTTGGTTACGGAAATTATACAACACCGTATTTACAAACTGGTTTATCTTTTGGTGATGGCGTTACTTCTACAATAAATGTCAACGGCAAATATGTTTCTTCTAATCCTTCGCCGGCTTTGCAGGATTATAGCAAACTGCATCTTGAAGGCATTGGCATTTTCGCTACAAAAGATAATAAAAATGAATGGACAGGTAACTTGTTTCTTGATAACAATACACAATATCAATATGGTTTTGAACCTGATACTTTAAAGTTTTCAAAAGATGATCTGCGGCAACGATTCACCACTTTTGGTGGCAAGGTAAGTCTGCGTAATAAAACAATAAACAGTTTCGGCATCAGCTATAATCCTTCAGCATCACTTGATCTGTTTAGCGATAACCACGATGGCAAAGAAGATAATTTTGCTTTCAATTTACCGGTTGCAAAATCAATTACAAATATTCTTGATTTCAATGTTGGTTTATCCGGTGATGTAACAAGTTATAGAACAGATACGGTAAACATTGATAACACTATTTATACAGTTACGCCATCTTTATCTTTTAAAACACCAAACGTAAAAATCACTGCAGGTTTTTCACCATCATGGAGCAACAGTACGTTTAACCTGCTACCCAACTTTACAATAGATGCAAAAATTAATGAAGAGAAGTTTATTTTACAAGGCGGATGGATTGGCTATTATAACAAAACATCGTATGAATCGCTTGCTAATTATAACCCATGGATCGCACAACCTACAGTCTTAAATAATACTTTAATCAAAGAAGAATATGCAGGCTTTAAAGGCAGCGCCGGCGATCATTTAACTTATAATGCGAGGGTTTCTTATCTTAAAATTAATAACCAGCCTTTGTTTGTAAATGATACGCTTACCGGCAGAACTTTTAATGTTATATATGAAGAAGCAATGCATGATCTGCGCATTCATGGTGAACTTGGTTATACTGCCGGTGAACAATTTTCTTTGCTTGCAGGTGTTACATTTAACCAATACAGTAATTTATCCGCAGGCGAAAAAGCCTACGGCTTATTACCTGTTGAATTGAATGGTGCATTGCGTTATCAAATTATAAAAGACCTGTTGCTTAAAGCAGATATGTTTTTTTGGGATGGCACACAATACCGCACAAAAGATTTTCAGAACAGGAAGCTTGATCCGGCTTTTGATTTAAACACAGGTGTTGAATTTGCAGTAATGCAAAAGCTGAATGTCTGGCTTCAGTTCAATAATCTCTTCAACAATAAATATGAGCGATGGAACCAATATCCGGTACTTGGTTTTAATATGCTTGCGGGTGTTGTATATTCGTTCGGAGAAATAAAAACGAAGTAATGTACAACGTTCTCAAAAAGTTTTTATCCTTATATCATCATCTTGCGTTGCTTGGCATTGGCAATTTCAATGTTGAAGAAATACCTGCATCAATAGATATTGCAAACAGGTGCATACATCCCCCTGCATTTAAGATAAATTTTAGTGATGAAAAACTTGCCGCAGATAAAACCTTCTTTCATTTTGCAGCGCAGGAATTAAATATTGATGAAGTGCAGGCTATACGCAGCTTTACAGATTTTACCGCACAGCTTCAACAAGACATTAAAGAAGATAAGCCGGTTGTTTTAAACAACATTGGCAGGTTATATAAGCAATCTGCAGATAAATTAAAATTTGAAGTTGATGCTATGCCTGAATATTTGCCTGTACTTACTGCTGAAAGAGTTATCCGCAAAAATGCAACGCACACCATAATGGTTGGTGAAGATGAAAAAACTTCTGATGAAATGCATGCAGCTTTGAATGAAGAAGAAGTTGCTGAAGTTGACCGTTGGTGGATACCTGCAATTGTGCTTGGGCTTATTGGTATTGCCGCACTTATTTATTATTATAATGTGTTACACCCAACACATTTTTAATCCGCCACTGAATTTTTATTGATGATTGAAAAATCGCTTTCTTCTTTTTCAATTGTATTGGATAATGCACCTAAAAATTCAATTTCTGTTTCTACAATATCACCATCTTTCAATGCTTGCGTTTCATTATTGAAATTGATACTGCAACTAATAATATCACCCGGGTACAATGTTGCGCCATAAGATGCGCGTTCAATTAGTTCAGCAAAAGTGAATGGCATATCATTTACATTTCCTTCGTACAATAATTCATTATTGATGGCGCATTGCAATTTTAAATTCCATGTTTTTCCAACATGATTTTCTTTTGCAATTTCAAATTCTTCCAGTTCATCCATTGTTACAAAATAGGGCCCGGTTGATATGGCGATATCTTTAAACGAATGTGCACTAAAAACATTCATTATCATTAAACCACCAATGTATTCATCCGCTTCTTCGGCCATAATATTTCTGCCGAGTTTTGAAATAACAACAGCAACATGTGGTGTACAATTAAGCTGCTTGAAATGATCCGGCATGCACATTATTGAACCTGTACCTTGTATGCTGTGATGATTTGTAAAGTAAAAATCTGGCTTGTCATTGGTTGTTTTATACAGAAAAATTCTGCAGCTTGCTGCAAACGGAACAGGCGCCAGCAATTGTGCATCTTCAACCGGGAAACCTTTTTCTTTGCCGGTAAGTTTATCAAGTAAAGCCCGCTGTATTTTTAAACCAAGTGCATAATTATCATCCCAGAAATTTAAGAACATGCTCATTGATGAAGGCAACTCCATATGCAGCAGATCAGTATCATACAATAAATTGTTTTCAAACATTGCAAGCTGATCGTGTTCATCTTTTAAGTAAGAAACCAGTGTCATATAAATTTTTCAGGATGCAATTTTATGGAATAAAAAGGTAGAAATTATTATAGTATTTTTAAAGCCTTTGATTATGCAGGATCAGCTTCAATACACATTCAATTTACAAAACAAAGCAGAGCAGGAAATTTTAATGGCAGCATTGATTGAAATTGGTTTTGATGGCTTTGAAGAAAAAGACAACGAACTGATTGCATATATTCAACAACAAGATTTTGATGAAGATGCATTCAAAGAAATTTTAAATGAACATCCGGTTCATTTTACAAAAAACTTCCTTGAAGAAAAGAACTGGAATGAAGAATGGGAATCAAACTTTCAGCCAGTTATAATTAATGGTAAGGTTATAATTAGAGCGCATTTTCATCAGCCGATAAAAAATATTTTATATGATATTGTGATAACGCCAAAAATGAGTTTCGGCACCGGCCATCATGCTACAACATGTATGATGGTTGAGCAGCTTTTGCGGCTTGATGTTAAAAATAAAACCTTGTTTGATTTTGGGACCGGCACCGGGCTGCTTGCTATCCTTGCTGAAAAACTTGGCGCAAAGCATGTAACCGCTATTGACAATGATGAATGGAGCATAAATAACGCAACAGAAAATATACAACAGAACAATTGTGAACGGCTTGAGTTATTAATGGCTGATCATATAATAACAACAAAAAAATTTGATATAGTGCTTGCGAACATCAACAAAAATATTATTACAGACAATTTTAAAAGCCTTGTTAATATAATGAAACCAGATGCTTGTCTTGTTTTAAGCGGGTTGCTTGAAACAGATGAAGCTGATATAATTAACCTGGCGTCGGTTTTTATGTTAAAGCAGGTTGAAATAAAGAAACGTGATAAATGGTTAATGCTTCAGTTTAACAAACCTGCTCAATAGGGCATGTTGTTTGAATAATATTTTATTTAAATTATGGAACTTATATTTGTCCTCCTGTATAATCTTGTTTAGCTAAATGAATGAGTTTCTACTAATAGTTGCAGCATATTTAATCGGTTCAATACCTACAGCAGTTTGGGTCAGCCGTTATTTTTTTGATATTGATATACGTGACTACGGCAGTGGTAATGCTGGTGCTACCAATACTTATCGTGTACTGGGTGCACGCTGGGGAACCATTGTTATGATCATTGACATGGCAAAGGGTATTGTTGCAACCTCGCTATACATTTTACTGCCTTATTATCTTACAAAGTCAAATGACTGGGACAGGACTAATTTTATGATTGGCCTTGGGCTTGCTGCAGTCGCCGGCCATATATTTCCTATATGGGCAAATTTTCGCGGTGGCAAAGGTGTTGCCACTTTATTTGGAATGATACTCGCTATTCAGCCATTGGTGGCTGCCTGTTGCGTTGGTGTTTTTTTATTGGTATTGTATTTAACGAGATTCGTTTCATTAAGCTCTATATTATCAAGCATTGCATTTGCAGTGTTTATCCTTTTTATTTTTAATGATGATGTAACGCTGTACAGAATCTTTTCGGTTGCTGTTGCTTTGATGGTGATTCTTACGCATCAAAAAAACATCAACCGGTTATTGAACGGCACTGAAAGTAAAGTTCCTATACTAAAGCACAGGGATAGACGCAGAAGGCACCGAAGAAGAAAATAATGCTGGTATAAAACTTGCCAAATCTTCTAAAAAATTTATGCAAAGGTTTTGTTTAGCGGTCTTACTATTTGCAACAATCAGTTCATGTACACGTAATGCCATAACGGGAAGAAACCAGTTATCACTTGTGTCTGAAGATCAGATGGAGCAATTATCGTTAACCCAATATAACCATTTTTTAAAAGAAAGCAAAGTAGTACCGGCGACACAATCAGATGCTGAAATGGTAAAGCGTGTTGGTGGCCGCATTGCAAATGCTATCACAAGATATTATCAGCAAAAAGGTATTGCCAATCAAATTGCAAATTATAAATGGGAATTTAATCTTGTTGAAAGCAAGGAAGTAAATGCATGGTGTATGCCCGGCGGCAAAGTGGTTGTTTATTCAGGTATACTGCCCGTTACACAAAATGAAACTGCGTTAGCCATAGTGCTTGGCCACGAAATTACACATGCTGTTGCAGGCCATGGAAGAGAACGCATGAGCCAGGAATTATTAGCGCAGGGCATTCAGGTGGCCGGTGGTGTTGCATTAGGTGGTAACGCAACTGCAGTAAATGTTTTTAATAACGTATATGGACCAACAGCACAACTTGGTGTGTTATTGCCAAACAGCCGCAACCAGGAATTAGAGGCTGATCATTATGGTTTAATATTCGCAGCGATGGCAGGTTATGATCCAAGAGAAGCAATACCATTCTGGAACCGCATGATGACCCTGAGTAAGAGTGGCCAGCAAACGCCTACATTTCTAAGCGATCACCCAAGCGATGCTTCACGTATTGAAAAATTACAGCAATTAATGCCTGAAGCACTTACCTATTATAAGCCTGCGGTAAACAAATAATACGTTGCATTATAAACTATCGGGTTTGTTTATTACGTAATGTTTTACTTCGTCATGTCAAGGCAACGAGACATCTCCATATTTTTAATTTTTGATATTAAAGAGATTACTCAAAAGGTTGAAATGATGACTTATGATATTTAGATAAATTAAATAACGCAAACTTAATTACACAACAGTTAATTCATAAAAATCTTTGGCCTGTAAATACTTATTGGCAAGTGCATGCAATTCTTCAGCAGTAATTTTTTTTATGGTTGATATGCTGTTGTTAAAGTAATCAGCATCAAGATTATTCAGCACGTAATTTTTCCATCTGGCAATAATTTGGAAAGGCCCGTCTATATCACCAAGAATACTTCCTATCATATAATTGCGTACAAGATGCAGTTCCTGTTCATCAACCGGCTCATTACATAACCGGTTCATTTCTTTATAAACTTCTTTTACTGTTGCTTTAGCTACATCTCTGCCTGCTTCTGTTGCAATCATTAATGCAGTTTCATGAATATGGTTTTGAATATAACTGTGAATGCCGTACGTATAACCTTTGTCTTCACGTATATTGCTCATTAGCCTTGAGCCAAAATAGCCACCCAAAATATTATTTAACACCTGCACTTTTATAAAATCAGGATGATGCCTGTTTGGAAACGGGCGTGCTATTCTTATTGCAGCCTGCACACCGTTTTCATCATTAATTAAATGCTGCTTTTTATTTGTTGATGGATTGCTGTTGTAATTAATTACAGGTGATTGATGCTGATTTAAAGAACCAAAATGTTTGTTCAGAAGCTGCTCAATGTTTGCAGGCAAATTGCCTGCGATGAACAAAACGCATTTTCCATTTATATAATAGTCATCATAAAATTTAATAAGGTTATTGCGTTGCAGGTTATCATAGTCTGAAGTAGAAGCATATTTTCCATATGGGTGTGTAAAGCCGTACAGGTTTTCATCAATTATACGGTTGGCAACAAAATCACATTTCTTCAGGTTTACTTCAAGGTTTTGTTTTTGATTTTGCTTGTAAATAGCAAGTTCATCTTCCGGGTAAATTGAATCAGTTAATAACTCCGCAATTACAGGCAATAGTTCAGGCAAATACTTGCTTAAGCTATGCAACGTAAGCGAAGCCGTTTCATGATTGGAATGGCGGTTAACATACGCACCATAAAATTCAAAGTATTCGTTTATTGCATAAGCCGTTTTATTGCGTGTTCCGTTTTTTAATAAATGATTTGCGGCGGCTGCTACCATATTTTTTTCTTCATAAGCATTGCCTGCATAAAACAACCATTCAATAAGCAGCACTTCCTGCTCCGGCGCATTTATTGCATAAACTTCAACATTGTTATCAAGCGTAAAACGAGTATATGGTTTAAGGTGAAGATTAAAATCAACTGCATCAACTATTGCGGGCTGTACTTTTCTATCCAACATAAATTTTTTTCAGAGCGCAAAAGTAAATGAATGCGATAAATGTTTGTTGCAAGCATTCTTATTCCTAATTTCAATTTAATGGAACCCGGAATAAGAGAATTTTTTAAACGATTAGTTACATCCATTTTACTGCTTGTACTATGGATGATGATTAACGTAACTATCGGTATAAAATATAATTTAGGTTTTTATGATGATGCAATACGATGGTACAATATTGTTTTTTATGCCTGGCTTGCCATAAGTTTTATTGCGCTGATGTGGGCTTATAAAAAAATATGGAAAAAGCCGATTGAAGATTTAAACGACCAGCACAATGCTTAGCTGGTATGATCAACCACAATCTTCCATTCACCATTTATTTTTCTGAACAGTAAAGTGAAGTAACCGCCAACGTCTTTCATAGAATTTCGTTTCAAATGCCATCCGCCAATAACAAAGTAATATTCATCCGACAATTTTCTTAACTGGATAAGATTGAATGAGAGCTTGCCCATTGTGGCTGTGTCTGGATAACTTTTTTTATAATGTTCAAGTGTTGTTTGCCAGCCATATGTTGGTGCTGAACTGCCGATAAACATCAGGCTGTCGCTCTTCCAATATGTTTGCATAAAGCTATCAATGTCGCCATTATTCCATGCTGTAAGTTGCGCATTCATTGCACGGCGTATTAAAGCAGAATCATCCTGTGCAAATAAAACAGATGAAAAAAAGATAAGTATTAAAGCGAATAAAATGTTCTTCATAAGAGATGAAAAATGTGTTTAAAAAATTTATTCGATCAAAGTTCAAATACACTTTAAATAACAACGCCGGCAAATTGTTTTAAAAAGCGTACATCATTCTGCGAATACAAACGCAAATCATTCACACGATATTTAAGTTGACAAATTCTTTCAATGCCCATTCCAAATGCAAAGCCGGTGTACACTTCAGGATCAATATTAAAATTACTCAACACGTTTGGATGCACCATGCCGCTACCCAAAATTTCAACCCAGCCTGTATGTTTGCAAATATTACAACCGGCGCCACCGCATATTAAACAGCTAATATCCATCTCTGCACTTGGTTCGGTAAATGGAAAATAAGACGGGCGAAAGCGGATGCGCACATCATTACCAAACATTTCCTGTACAAAAAAATACAGCGTTTGTTTTAAGTCAGCAAAGCTTACATTTTCATCAACATACAAACCTTCAACCTGGTGAAAAAAACAATGCGCTCTTGCGCTGATGGTTTCATTCCTGTAAACACGGCCCGGGCAAATAATTCTGATTGGCGGCTTTTGCTTTTCCATCACACGTGCCTGCACGCTGCTGGTATGTGTACGCAATAACCAGTCTGGATTTTGGTTTACATAAAATGTATCCTGCATGTCTCTCGCCGGGTGATTTTCAGGCATGTTCATAGAAGTAAAGTTGTGCCAGTCATCTTCAATCTCCGGCCCTTCAGCCAACGTAAAACCAAGCCTGTTAAATATGGAAATAATGCGGTTACGTATAATGCTTAAAGGATGTCTTGTGCCAATTTTTATCTCATCACCAGGCAATGTATAATCTATATCTTTTTCAGTTTGTAGTTCGTGATTTGGAGCTAGTAGTTTCAGCGTTTCATATTTGGCTTCAGCGGTTTGCTTTAATTCATTCAGCATTAAACCCGCTTCTTTTTTCTTATCAGCAGGCACATTTTTCATTTCCTGCATAAGGTTTTTTACAATGCCTTTTGTGCCTAAAAATTTAATGCGAAAATTTTCAGCCGCATCACCGTTATCACTAATAAAATTTTCTATTTCCAGCTTATAGTTATTAATTTGTGCAAACAATTCTTCCATGCGGCTAAGATAAGCATTGTAATTTTTTGATTTGTTTATCAAATTCATACCTACATTCGCATTTTAAATGACATTAAATACACATACACATCACCATCATTTTATCCGCAAGGGTAAGCTGTAATAATGTGTATATAACTATAACATTTCAAACAAAGGCTTACTAAAACAGTGAGCCTTTTTTATTTTTTGCATGATGGAAACGAGGTTAAAAATAGCGGTTCAAAAATCAGGAAGATTGTATGATGATTCTGTTTCAATATTGAAAGAATGCGGTATTGAATTGCAGAACGGCGTAAATAAATTGTTGAATGAAGCGATAAATTTTCCATTGCAGATTTTGTTTTTACGCGATGATGATATTCCGCAATATGTGCAGGATGGTGTTGCAGATGTTGGTATTGTTGGCGAGAATATAGTTTATGAAACAAACAAAGATGTGCAGATTGTTGATAAGCTTGGCTTTGGCAAATGCAGGCTTTCAATTGCTGTTCCGCGAAGTGAAAATTATAAAGACGTTAGTTTTTTACAACATAAAAAAATTGCAACAAGCTATCCTTTTTTATTACAAAAATTTTTGGATGAAGAAAAAGTTGAAGCAGAAATTCATGAAATAAGCGGTTCTGTAGAAATTACAACAGGTGTTGGTTTGGCTGATGCCATTTGTGATCTTGTAAGCTCTGGCAGCACGCTGTTTTCAAACGGTTTAAAAGAAGCTGAAGTAATATTAAATTCTGAAGCGGTGCTTATCAGCAATAATAATATTTCGGTTGAAAAAAAATCACTGCTTGATAAGTTATTGTTCAGGATGCAGGCTGTAAAAAAATCTAAAAAGTATAAGTATATTTTATTGAATGTGCCGGATTACAATCTTGAAACGGTTTGCAAAATTATACCTGGTATGAAGAGCCCAACCATTTTGCCGCTGGGCGTGGAAGGCTGGAGTTCTTTGCATTCAGTAGTACATGAAGATGATTTCTGGAATGTGATTGAAGCTTTAAAAGAAAATGGTGCGGAAGGAATTTTGATTATACCAATTGAAAAAATGATCTTATGATGCAGGTTATAAAATATCCGCAACAAAAAGATTGGGGTGAATTATTAAAGCGTCCATCACAGAACTTTTCTCACATAAAAGAAAAAGTACAAAACATAATTGATGATGTGAAGCAGAATGGTAATGCAGCTTTAAAAAAATATACTAAGCAATTTGATGGAGTTGACATCAATAATTTTTCATTGGAAGAACATGAATGGCAAGCAGCAAAAATATTAAATGAAGATTTAAAGAATGCAATCAAAACTTCCATTAAAAACATTACAACGTTTCATCAATCGCAAAAAGAAGAAGTAAAAAAGATTGAAACAATGCCTGGCATAATGTGCTGGCGAAAATCTGTTCCCATAGAAAAAGTGGGCTTGTATATTCCTGGTGGAACGGCACCTTTGTTTTCAACGTTAATCATGCTTGCTGTACCAGCAATGATTGCAGGCTGTAAGAAAATTATTGTTTGCACGCCGCCGCAAAAAGATGGCACAATTCATCCTGCAATTTTATATGTTGCAAAACAAATCGGCATAAATAAAATTTATAAAGTTGGAGGTGCGCAGGCAATTGCAGCGATGGCTTTTGGTACGCAAACAATTAATAAAGTGTCTAAGATTTTCGGTCCCGGAAACCAATATATAACATGTGCAAAAATGTTATTGAGTGCTGATGATATTGCTATTGACATGCCTGCAGGTCCAAGTGAAGTTGCAGTGCTTGCAGATGAAACAGCGAACGCTGAATTTATTGCTGCTGATCTTTTATCGCAAGCTGAACATGGAAAGGACTCGCAGGTTATTTTAATTACTGATAGTGAAGCAATCATCAGTGAAACAAAGAAATTTATTGATGAACAATTACATCATTTGCCAAGAAAGGAAATAGCTGTTGCTGCGTTACAAAACAGTAAAATTATTTTAGTGCATAATTTAAATGAAGGCATTGAGCTGTTAAATGATTATGCACCTGAACATTTAATTATTGCATGCAATGAAGCAGAACAGTTAATCGAAAAAATTATAAATGCAGGTTCTGTTTTTATTGGAAATTATTCGCCTGAAAGTGCCGGTGATTATGCATCCGGAACGAACCATACTTTACCAACAAATGGTTTTGCAAAGGCGTTTAGCGGTGTTTCTTTAGATAGTTTTTATAAGAAGATCACTTTTCAGCAGTTAACAAAACAAGGGTTGAAAAATATATCATCAACGGTACAAACCATGGCTGATGCAGAAGGTTTGCATGCGCATGCAAACGCTGTTGCGGTAAGGTTAAGCAATTAATGTATGCATAAATTTAATCTTGAAAATATTATTCGTGAGAATGTAAAGAAGCTGGTGCCTTATTCATCAGCCCGGTCAGAATTTGAAGGTGAAGCACAGGTTTTTATAGATGCGAATGAAAATAATTTAGGTTCAATATTGAATGAAAATTTTCATCGTTATCCTGATCCTTTGCAAAAGGGATTAAAAGAAAAAATCAGTGCATTAAAAAATGTTTCAACTGAAAATATTTTTATTGGCAATGGCAGTGATGAAGCAATTGATTTAATCGTACGTGCTTTTTGCAATCCTGCGATTGATAATATTTTGATTTGTCCGCCAACTTATGGCATGTATGAAGTATCTGCCAACATAAATGATGTTACATTAAAAAAAATCTTACTTACTAAAGATTTTCAACTTGATGTTGCAGCAATTGAATCAGCTATTGATCTCAACACAAAACTTATTTTTATTTGTTCACCAAATAACCCAACAGGCAATTCATTTAATGCAGATCATATAGAATCAATCATAAACAACTTTAATGGTATTGTTGTTATTGACGAGGCTTATATAGATTTTTCAGACAAAAAATCATGGCTTGAAAAATTAAATCAATTTCCCAATGTTATTCTGTTGCAAACGCTATCAAAAGCTTGGGCTTTGGCGGGTTTAAGAATCGGTGCAGCCTTTGCTTCAAAAGAAATTATCAATGTGCTTAACAAAATAAAGCCGCCGTATAATGTAAGTGCAGTAACGCAGCAACTTGCAATTAAGGTTTTATCTGAAAAAGATAATGCATATAAAAATGTTGACATTATCAAACAAGAAAAAGCGAAGCTGGTTAATAACTTAAAAATGCTTCATTTTATAAAGCAGATTTATACTTCTGATACCAATTTTTTGTTGGTTAAGGTTGATAATGCTGATGATCTGTACAAATATCTTATTGAAAAAAACATAGTTGTGCGCAACAGAAGTAAACAACCTTTATGCGAAAATAGTTTGCGTATTACTGTTGGCACTCCATCAGAAAATAATGTTTTAATACAAGCTTTAAAAGATTATGCAAAATGAAAAAACAGTTGTTCATATATTTCAAAGCTTTAGTTGATACAGGCTCTGGTGTGTTAGTGTTTGCAAAAGATGTTATTCATTCTTTATACCAGCTTAAAAATATAGGCTTTTCGTTATGCTTTATAATTGATGAAAATGTTGATAAAAGCGCATTACACATTTTAGAAAATGATGGAATAAATTTTTTTGTGACCAAAGAGGTTTCTGATTACAATGATGTATATGTTATTAGTAAAAGTGGAACTGCTTACAATATTTATTATAACAGCCTTGATGTATTAAAAGTTGAAAGCTGGAATGAGATAGTAAAATATTTTAAAACATCAATGCGCAAAATGTCGCATTCAAGAAAAACAAATGAAACATCAATAGAACTTGAGCTAAATCCTGATGGTTCCGGCATTTATAGTATATCAACCGGGCTTGGTTTTTTTAATCATATGCTTGAACAGTTTTCAAAACATAGTTTGATTGATTTAAACATCAGCGTAAAAGGTGATCTGCATATTGATGAACATCATACAATAGAAGATACTGCAATTGCATTAGGTGAGGCGATTGCAAAAGCATTAGGAGATAAAAAAGGCATGGAACGTTATGGGTTTGCGTTACCAATGGACGATTGTTTAGCACAGGTTGCGATTGATTTTGGTGGCAGAAACTGGCTTGTTTGGGATGTAGAATTTAAGCGTGAAAAAATTGGTGATGTACCCACTGAAATGTTCTATCATTTCTTTAAGTCATTCAGTGATGCTGCAAAATGCAATTTAAATATTAAGGCAGAAGGTATTAATGAACATCATAAAATTGAGAGCATCTTTAAAGCATTTGCCAAAGCTGTTAAGATGGCTGTTGCTGTTAACTATGAGAGTGATGTGTTGCCAACAACAAAGGGTCTATTATGAACATTGTAATCCTTAAATACAACGCCGGTAATGTAACTTCTGTAAGTTTTGCTTTACAACGTTTAGGTATTAATGCAATAGTTACCGATGATGCGGATAAAATTTTGCAGGCTGATAAAGTTATTTTTCCAGGTGTTGGTGCAGCGGCTTCTGCAATGTCATATCTCAAAGAAAGAAAATTAGATCAGCTTATAAAAGATATAAAACAACCTTTTTTAGGTGTTTGTCTTGGCATGCAGTTATTATGTAATTATTCTGAAGAAGGCAATACAAACTGTATCGGCATTTTTAATCAATCAGTAAAAAAATTTACTGGTAACGAAAAAATTCCGCAAACCGGTTGGAATAATATTTACGATTTGCAGTCATGTTTATTTAATGAAATACATGAAAATGCTTTTATGTATTTCGTACATAGTTTTTATGCTGAATTGAGTGAGCATACGGTTGCAAAAACACATTATATGATTGATTATAGTTCGGCTTTGCAAAAAGATAATTTTTATGCAGTGCAATTTCATCCCGAAAAATCTGGCGTAGCAGGAGAGCAGATCATAAAAAATTTTATCGAATTATGATTGAAATAATTCCTGCAATAGACTTGATTGACGGAAAGTGCGTACGGCTTTCGCAAGGCAATTATCAAACAAAAAAAATTTATAGTGAATCACCTGTTGATGTTGCCAAACAATTTGAAGATGCAGGAATAAGCAGATTGCATATGGTTGATCTTGATGGTGCAAAACAAAGAAAGATCATTAATATTAAAACATTAGAAGCAATTGCTTCATCAACTAGCTTAAAAATAGATTTTGGCGGTGGTATTAAAACAACAGCAGATGTAGAAAATGTTTTTAATAACGGAGCGTCAATGATAAACATTGGCAGTATTGCTGTTAAACAACCTGATTTAGTTTATGAATGGATACAAAATTTTGGAGCTGATAAAATTTTGTTAGGTGCTGATGTTAAAGATGAAATGATTGTTATAAATGGCTGGCAACAATCAACAACACTTGGTATTATAACTCATATCAACAATTATATAACTGAAGGTATCAATAGTATTTTTTGTACGGATGTATCTAAAGATGGTTTATTGCAAGGCGCCTCTTTCAATCTTTATAAAAAAATATTGAAAACATTTCCGCAACTGAAATTAATTGCAAGTGGTGGCGTTGCTTCAATAAAAGATATAGATGAACTT
>CAZZXW010000003.1:16431-28046 GCA_964658095.1 uncultured Parafilimonas sp.
TGAAGCAATAGGTTGTTCGGGTGTAATAATTGGTAAGGCTTTGTATGAAGACAAGATGACGCTTAAAGAACTTGATAAATTTTTACACTGATGCTTACCAAAAGAATAATTCCCTGTCTTGATGTGAAAGATGGCCGCACAGTTAAAGGTATCAACTTTGAAAATATTCGCGATGCCGGTGATGCTGTTGAGCTTGCAGATTTTTATGCAAATGAAGGTGCAGATGAACTTGTGTTCTTAGATATTACTGCAACAAATGAAAAGCGTAAAACGCTTGCAATGCTTGTTCAACATATAGCTTCGGCTATCAACATTCCGTTTACTGTTGGTGGTGGAATTAGTTCAGTTGAAGA
The DNA here is from genome assembly GCA_964658095.1 of uncultured Parafilimonas sp. Taxonomy (GTDB): domain Bacteria; phylum Bacteroidota; class Bacteroidia; order Chitinophagales; family Chitinophagaceae; genus Parafilimonas. The sequence continues at coordinate 16,785 of CAZZXW010000003.1, forward strand.
TGTAAATGTTTTGCTGAAAGCCGGTGCAGATAAGGTTTCTATCAATACTGCGGCTGTAAAAAAACCATCATTAATTAAACAGTTAGCTGATGAATTTGGAAGCCAGTGCATAGTGCTCGCTGTTGATGCTAAGTTTGAAAACAATGAATGGTTTGTGTATTTGAATGGCGGAAGAACACTAACTGATATCAATGCAATTGAATGGATAAAACAAGCAATTGATTTAGGTGCCGGTGAAATTTTGCTAACCTCAATCAATCATGATGGAACGAGGCAAGGCTTTGCGAATGACTTAATAAAGCAGGTAGAATGGTTTTCATCAATTCCTGTTATTGCAAGTGGTGGTGCCGGTAATATGCAACATTTCGCAGATGTGTTTCATGCAGGTGCAGATGCTGCACTTGCGGCAAGCTTGTTTCATTTTAAAGAGATGAGTATTTCATCTTTAAAACAATTTTTACAACAACAAAATATTGCAGTGCGATTATGAAACCAGATTTTGATAAGTTCAATGATAAGCTCGTACCTGTTATTGTACAGGATGCATCAACCAATAAAGTTTTAATGCTGGGTTATATGAATGATGAGGCATATAACCAAACAATCATCAACCAAAAAATAATTTTTTTCAGCCGCAGCAAACAAAGGCTTTGGGAGAAGGGTGAAACCAGCGGCAATTACCTGTATGTACATTCAATAGTTAATGATTGTGATAATGATTGCTTATTGATCAAAGCAAATCCTGCCGGGCCCGTTTGCCATACCGGTGCTGATACTTGTTTTAACGAAGTAAATGAAGGCAGTTTTTTAAACAAGCTTGAAAAAATTATTGAATCAAGAAAAGAAACAAGGCAACAAGATTCTTATGTAAATAGTTTATTTGAAAAAGGCATTAATAAAATTGCACAGAAAGTAGGAGAGGAAGCAGTTGAACTCATTATTGAAGCGAAAGATAATAGTGATGAGCTTTTCAAAAACGAAGCAGCAGATTTATTGTTTCATTATTTAATTCTTTTAAATGCAAAAGGTTTAACACTTCATGATGTTGAATCGGTGTTGCAACATCGGCATAAGAAATAGTACATTTGCATGTTATGTTGCAGTCACTTGATATATTACAATCAGCACATTTAAACACGGTTGATTACCGTTTGAACCTGTTGGAGATGAAGGAGCATTATGTGCCTGGCTCTGCACGGTATGTTGTAAGAAGATATGAAGCGCCGCAATTCTGGAGTGCGCAGGATGCTGGTATGATGGTATATCATTATGATAAGCACAATGCAGAAGATAATTTTTTTGAACTTCGCTTTTGCATTACAGGCAATAAATACTGTTCAGAAAAAAATTGCATGGCCTGTAAACAAAATGAAGATTGCAAAAGCCATGAAACGCTTGATGTTTTTTCATTTCATTTCTCTTCTTCTTTTTTATACCAGTTTGTTCATAATATAAAACTGGCCAGCCGTAAAGATGAGGTGCTTGCGTTTAAACATCCATCCTCATTTCATAAATTATTTCCCGTTTGCAGCCGTAAACGCATGTCTCTGGATGCGTTGCTCAATAATAATTTTAATGGCGCTGCTGCTAACATTTACATCAACGTTAAAGTGCATGAACTGCTGCTTACAAGTGTTGAATGTTTGATTGATGAAAAAGACACCGGCTTTGCCTGTAAATTTTTGTCAGATGAATCAGGCCGCGACAGGATTTATAAAGCACGTGAAGTTTTACTTGATCATATCGGTGATCCAATCACTATAAAAGAATTAAGCCGTAAGGTGGCAATGAATGAATGTTATTTAAAGAAAGGGTTTAAAGAAATCTTCGGTACTACTATTTTTGATTTTTACCAACAACAAAGAATGGAGCATGCAAAATATTTGTTGTATGAAAAAAGCTTAAGTGTTACAGATGTTTCTGACTTGCTTGGCTATTCATCTATTTCTCATTTTTCTGCAGCCTTTAAAAAGCATACGGGTTTAAAGCCCTGTGAATTACTTAAGTAACTTTTAGGTTACTTATTAATTATTAACAACTGCATGCTTAAACAAACCTTCAGCAATTTTTCCTGAAGCTGCTTCGCAGAAATCAAGCCCGGAGTAATCAGGGTTATAACCACCTATATAAGGAACTGCCATCATAAAAATGCGTTCATTAGATGCGCCAAAATCATCAACTAACTGGAAATAATCATTGATCGTTATGCCCGGCACATTTAAATAGTAATTTCCTTGTTCATCTTTTATAACTTTTTTATTATCCTGCTGCATTACTTCGGCACCGGCATTTGCATTGCGAAATTTTACTTTTGCAGCACTTATTGTTTTCTTGTCTATTAAGCTTTTGTAAGGCAAATCTTTCCATGAAAGGTGTGGTTGTCCAACACAATCAATATATAATTTATAATAAGTTGATTGTGGCTCGTTTAATTCATTTGTGTAATGGTACACTGCGCCGCCATTGTTTTCCGCTTCAACATAACTTTCATCACCTACAGAAATTATATCAAGTAAACCGGCATTGTATAAAGCCAGTAATTCTTCAACAGAACTTTGTGGCACAAACGCAATTACTATTGATATCAATGGCATTAACACCTTCTGAAGCCGTAATGTATCTTCTGCAGAAAAATATTTAGCTGGATAATTCATAGCAAAGCTTAGCACTGCAAGCATCTCTTTCCAATAAACAGATTCTCTGCGTTTGATAGATTTTTCTGCTTCAGCATATTCTGACTTTAATAAACGCATAGGTTCAATACGTTCTCTCAATTCCATCATTGCTTCAACAAATTCTTGCAGTTGCATATCTTTTATCTTATTAAAAAAAGCCGCATCTTTTGCCAATGACATTTTAAATCTTTGAAAAACATAATCAAGTGAAAGAAAGCCATCGTTCTGCAACCTGTTAGCATTTACTTCTTCTTCACTTAAGTGCAAACCTGTTGCTAAATGAGAATCTGTAAGATGAAACCTGACTGCCGGCAATAAGCCATTACGTGAATGCAAGACCAGCTTAAAGTTATTGTTGTTTTCTGCTGCGCTAAAAATGAGCTTGCCTTCTTTGTCTTGAGAAAAGCTTCCGTTATGCCGCGCTAAAGTGCGTATGGCATCAATGGCAGTGAGTGATGCACCTCTTATTGCAACAGGATGATTAACCGTGAAAGCTAGCTTTGAAGGCGGATAAGGCGAATCGAAATAACCTTCAATTTTTCCTTCATATTTTATTGGCCAATTGTGGCCAGTGCAGATTATTACATGATCAAATTGTTCAGGTTCACCTTTATCTGTTTCAACTATTACCATGTTTTTATCCGGATGATCAATTATATCTTTTACTGTTGTTCCCAAATGCAATTGCACATTTATACCAGCCTGCTTAGCATGTTGCTGCAACAATTTAAACTGTGCTTCAAGATATTGCCCTAACAACAACCGCGGCACTACTTTATAATCATTAAATTTTTCAATGTTAATATTAAACCTGTCAAGCGTTTGTTGTGGTACAGTTTTAATCCAATCTGCAAGAGAGGTTACAAGTCCGGGCATTTCGTTGCCTGATACATTTGTAATGTGCTCATCGTTTGCGCCATCTTTACTGTATGGCATGCCTTGGCCTAATTGTTTTTTCTTTTCAAAGATGTCTATATGAAGATTTTCTTCGCCGGATTCTACCAATCTTTTAAACATAAACAACCCGGCCGGGCCGCCACCAAGAATTGCAAAACGTTTTAAATTTTTCAAATTGTATTCGTTACTTATTGAAGTTTAAATATTTTGGTTTGATGAAATATCTAACAATAATAAATTAAAAAGGTTCATTCAAAAGTGTTGCGTTACTGGTTTTGAAAGTAAGCAAGCATACAATGTAACCAGCCGTTATTGATTAACAGGTTCCTCAAAAAATCAGCATCTTTTTATCTAATGAACGATTGCCTTGTAATCCTCCACTGTGAATAAAAAGAATATTTGAACCGGAAGGGAATATTTTTTTTGCGGCAAGATCATACACAGCATACAAAGCTTTTGCAGTGTAAACAAAATCAAGCGGCAGGTGGTGCTTGATCCATATTTCATTCATAAAATCAATTAATGATTTTGTGTATTTCGCATAACCGCCAAAATGATAATCATGCAAAATTTGTATCCTGTTTTTTATTTCATCATTCAACAAAAAATAAACTTCATTATCAAGATTGAAATTGTTTTTCATCACACTAATACCAACGCATTGCTGTTGCGGCAAGCTTACATTTGCAATGCCTGCAAGCATTGTTCCGGTGCCAACAGCGCAAACTATGTAATTGTAAGACGAGATTCGAGGCACAAGTTTTACGATTTCTGCGGCACCTGTTGCGCCAGGTTTGCCATAACCGCCAACAGGTATAAAGAAAATATCAGTATTTGATTTAATGCTTGTTTGCCTGTTTGTATATTCTTCACGGTTTAAAAATTTAAGCTGCATGTTTAATGCTTTTGCATCAAGCAAAGTTTGAGAGTAATGCTTTGGTTCTTCACCTCTGATGAATCCAATACAGTTTAAATTTTGCTGATGGCAGGCATAAGCTGTTGCAAGTAAATGATTAGAATATGCGCCGCCAAACGTTGCTATTGTTTTGTAATTGTTTGCGACCGCTTCTTGCAAATAATACTTTAGTTTAAACCATTTATTGCCGCTTATAATTGGATGAATAAGATCAAGCCGTAAAACATCAAGCTGCAGTTGAGACTTTTTGAATTCTGTATTAGGAATATGTTGTATTAAAACATTATCAAACTTTATTTCATCCTGCAAATGCATATTAATACGTGAGTTTGTTGCTAAACTATGCTTTGCCAAACACTATTAAGACCAATGTGATTAAAGAATTATAAAGATATAATGTTAGCTCTTATATGAATGCCGTTGCAGTTTCATGTAATCTAAAAAATAAATCACTTTTACTGAAAAGTTATTGTTGCTGTTATCATTTAAAATATTGGATAAATTTTTAAAATACTCTTTTTGCACAACGCTTGAATAATTTTGCGCAGCATCTTTCCAAACAAGATTTAAGAAACTACCAGGCGCAAATTGCCACGTGTATACAAAATCAACATTAAAATAATTTACATTCTCATTTACATCAGGATGATAATTTGCATTTGCAAGCAAGCTTCCATCATGTTGTAATAAATAAAAATCTTTATTGGTTACGCTACTCATATAATGCCTTACCCTGCATGAAATACCCATCAGGTTTGAAAAATTATATTTTAATGTCACAATATGTTCAATAGTGTTCACATTGCGTTTTGCAAAGTTTATGTTTGAGTTTCCACTTATATAGGTATACCCAACATCGTTATGCGCTGGTGTTATTTCCAAACTTTGTGAAAGCGAAAATTTATTACTGAAGCGCATGCTATGCAGCAGGAACAAATCAATCTTTGAATAATTATAAAATTGCACACCCGTGTAAGTGGCTAACTGAATTATATAATTATATTTTTTGCTTTGGTTGCTTTGAAAGGAAGCTTCTAAATCTACAATGGCACCACGTTTAAAAAACCAGCCGTAGGTTCTTGGCTCATATACATCATTCTGTTTAAAATCATAACCTGCAAATGCACTCACATACCAAAGTTGTTTGCTTTGCGCATTTGCGTTTACATTTATTTTATCATATTGATATGTTGTATTTACACCTGGAATTTTTGAAGCCAGGTAACTGATCGTATTATTAAAGTTTAGATTGATGCGGTTATACCAGTTCTTTGGTTGCGTCCAGTTATAGCCCAAATAAGTGTATTGATTGAAATAGTTGTTATTGGTGAAATATCCCAAGTCATTGCTGCTGAACTTATCATCAACACGTTCTCCTTGAAATGTGAACAAAAAATGGCCACTTGTTTTATTAAGATGCAATTCATTATCTAAACCTGTTTGCGTTTTACCATCAGGCAAATATTTATATAAGTTGCTTACTGCGAGTTTACCGCCAAGATCATACGTATTCTTCTTATCATATAACTCAAACAAACCGGCACTTACATTAGCATCATAACTGCTGCCAGAACGCAACACATCTGTATTCACAAATGAAACACTTGAATTATGTTTCAAGGTTTGATCTAAGACTATAATATTATAATTAGTAAGCGGCGTTGTTTGAATTTTTCTTTCATCTTTTGTCTGAGTGTTTTGCAGCGTGGCATACTCTGAATTGGTTACCGCATTTAAAATACCAATACCTAAACCGCTTTGTGTTCGGCCGGAAACTTTTACCGCATTTATAATTTTTGATTCTGTAGGATTTTTTAAAACAACTTCATTGTTTGTAGTATCATTATATACATCACTGATGTGAATGGGTTCGCCACCAATGCGCCGTGAATAGAACAAATTGCCTTTACTGAAAAGCTCTGTGCCTTCAGTAAAGAAGGGCCTGTATTCATTATACTTTACTTCAAACGGTGTAAGGTTTAATATTTGGTTATCACTTTGCACCTGCCCGAAATCAGGAATCAAAGTAGCATCTAAAGTAAAAGCCTGGTTAATGCCATACTTTACATCCATGCCACCATTTACCTGGCTGCTCCAGTTTTTTAAACCTGCTTCGTTGTAAGGATAATGATTTTCATAAAAAGAAAAATAGGGCGAGAACTGCAAACGCAATGGCGGCTTTATATTAGAGAGGCCTTGCCAAATTCCTTCCTGTGTTAAAAAGCCATTTATGTTTGGATCAATAGGATTCCATGTGTATTGCTGTTCTGTTTTGCGCCTTCGCCGCGTTATATTAAAACCCCAATCCTGTATATCTTTTTTACCAAAACGTATAGCTGAAAATGGTATAAACATTTCAAAGCTCCAGCCGCTATCTGTAATTTTTGTTCCACTTTCCCAAACAGCATTCCATGTAAAATCTTCATTGTTAGTGTTCGGTGTAGGCGGATCCATCTTTGCATCCCACTGTTCATTTAATGCAGTTACAAAATATTCAAAGCCATTCAGCTTATCGTTATATGTATCGAAGATCAAACCTATATAATCACTTGTGCTAAAACTATCACGGCCCAGCAATTGCGTTGCAATACTGTCTTTTGTTCTTTCATGACAAAAGCCGCCAAAGTAAATGCCTTCGTCATTATACATTAAGTAAGCATCCGTCCTATCAGCATAATCTTCATGCGCACCAACTAAAGGACGAAACGCAATAAGATCAGTCATTACAGCGGCGTCTTTCCATGCAGGTTCGTTAGGAATGCCATCAATTTTTACAGTGCCGGTTGTGCGTTTTGCAGGTAATATTTTATGCGGAAGATTTTGCGCTGTACCATAACAATGCATAATCAAAATAACAATTGAAAATACAATAGTGCTTTTCATTCAGAATTACAATAACGGATGACAGGTAAAAACGTTACATCAAAATTCAAAAATGAACATGAAAATTGCTTACTAATCATAAAATATTTTAAATGATTTTTTTTGATAGACGAACGGTAAACTTTGCTATACATTTATTGTATTAATAATTATAAATGATGCTATATGCAATTCAATGTTACAAGAAGAACATTTATTAAAACAGTTGCTGCAATTGTTCCTTTGTCAAGGTTATCTGTTGAAACAATGAATAAAAAATACGTTCCGCTGTTATCATTTTCAACATTAGGCTGCCCTGACTGGAACTTTGATGAGATCATAAATTTTGCCGCGTCAAATAATTATAATGGTATTGAGTTCAGGGGAATTAAAAGAGAACTTGATCTCACAAAATGTGATGCTTTCAATAATAATGAAAATATACAACGCTCATTAAAGGCGATGAATAATAAAAATCTTAAGGTAGTTGATTTAGGTTCATCTGCTGAATTACATCATAAAGATGCAGATGAACGAAAGAAAAATTTGGATAGCGCAAAGCAGTTTATTGATCTTGCAGAGAAACTTAATTGTTCATACATACGCGTTTTTCCGAATGATTTTCCGGATGATCAAACACATCAACAAACGATTACATTAATTGTTGATAGTTTGAAAGAGCTTGGTGATTATGCAAGTAAAAAAAATGTTTCAGTGTTGCTTGAAACACATGGCAAGGTTGTTTATACAGCAGATCTTTTAAATATTATGCAAGAAGTAAATCATCCGCATGTTGGTTTGGTTTGGGATGCTTACAATATGTGGAGTGTAACAAAAGAACTGCCGGCACAAGTATATACAAGTTTGAAAAATTACATAAGGCATGCACATATTAAAGATGCAAAGCTGATTAATGGTAAAGATGAATATGTGTTAATGGGTGAAGGCACATCACCGATATTTGAAGCAGTTGATTTGCTTGCGAAAAACAATTATAAAGGCTATTATAGTTTTGAATGGGAAAAGTTATGGCATCCTGAAATTGGTGATTCTGCAATTGCAATTGCTGATTATCCAAAAAAAATGAGGGCGCATTTTAAACAAATGCATCTTGCGTAATATCTTTTTCTAACGTTTGAGGCTTTAAAATTTCTGCATCAAAAACTATTTCAAAATTTTTAATCAGCTTATCTTTTATTTCATTCATCGGAATGTTGTAACCAATTTCATTTTTTATTGATGTTACTTTTTTATCTGCAATACCGCAAGGCGTTATGTAATTAAAGTAATTAAGATCAACGTTTACATTTAAAGCAAAACCATGCATAGTAACCCAGCGGCTGCAACGAATACCCATCGCACAAATTTTTCTTGCTTTGCCTTTTACATTTGCATCAAGCCAAACGCCGGTTTCACCTTTGCTGCGTTCACCCTGCAAACCATATTCTTTTATAGTTAAAATAATCACTTCTTCAAGGCTTCTTAAATACCAGCCAAGATCAGTTTTATAATTATCAAGATCAAGAATTGGATAGCCAACTAATTGTTCAGGTCCATGAAAAGTTATGTCACCGCCGCGGTTAATATGAAAATATTCAATGCCTTTACTTGCTAAAAAATCTTTATTAACCAACAGGTTAATCTCTTTACCATTCTTACCCAAAGTGTAAACAGGATTATGTTCAACAATCAGCAGGTAATCATCTTTTGTTTGCAATGTCTGCTTTGCTTTAATTTTTTGTTGCAGTAAATGCTCCTGGTAATCCCAAACTTCTTTATAAGATTTAACACCTAAATCCTGCAAAAAGATTTTATGCATATTGTAAAATTACAATCAAATAACATGCTTTGCAATACACTTAATTTTGTTGTATGAATGACGATGAAGAATCAATAAATAAAGAAGATTCGCCCGAAGAATTATATGAAAGAAAGATTTTTAAAGTTGATGCCGGGCAGCAGCCATTACGAATTGATAAGTGGATTCAAGTACGTCTTGAAAATGCAAGCCGTAACAAAGTTCAGCAGTCAATTGATGCTGGTTTTGTAACAGTAAATACAAAACCTGTAAAAAGTAATTATAAGGTTAAAGGCGGTGATGAGATTGCTATGCTTTTATTCACTAATCCTGAATACACTGAAGTTAAGCCTGAAAAAATTGATTTAAATATTGTATATGAAGATGATGAAGTTCTTGTTTTAAACAAGCCGCCAAACATGGTTGTACATCCCGGAGTTGGAAATTTTAGTGGTACTTTATTAAACGGCATTGCTTATCATTTAAAAAAACAAAACCCACATTTATCTGATGAAGAATTACCTAGGTTTGGCCTTGTACATCGCATTGATAAGAATACAACTGGTTTAATAGTTGCAGCAAAAACGGCGGAAGCTGCAGCGCATCTTGCAAAGCAATTTTCCAATCACACTGTATCAAGAAAATATATTGCGTTGGTTTGGGGCAATGTTGAAAAAAATGAAGGTACAATTGAAGCGCATGTTGGCAGGCATCAGCGGTTTAGAAAAATGTTTTTTGCTTATCCTGAAGGTGAAACAGGTAAACATGCAATAACACATTATAAGGTTATTGAACGGTTTAATTATGTTACGCTAGTTGAGTGTAAACTTGAAACCGGCCGAACACACCAGATTCGTGTACACATGAAATATATCGGCCACACTTTATTTAATGATATTGAATATGGTGGTGATAAAATTTTAAAAGGAACTGTATACAATAAGTACAAGCAGTTTGTTGATAATTGCTTTGAGATTTGTCCACGTGTTGCTTTACATGCAGCCACGCTTGGTTTTATACATCCAAAAACAAATAAAGAAATTTTTTTTGAAGCCGCTTTGCCAAACGATATGGCATTATTAATTGAGAAATGGAGAAATTATATTGATAAAAATTAAATTAAAAAGCCACAACTTGTGTGGCTTAAACGTTTAAAGGAAAAATTACTTAGCTTAATTTTTCTACCTGCATATAATTTAATTCAACAGGAGTAGAGCGGCCAAATATTTTTACAATCACTTTTAGTTTTTTCTTCTCATCATTTACTTCTTCAATTACGCCATTAAAATCATTAAAGGCACCATCAATAATTTTAATTGTTTCACCAATTATAAAAGGTTCGCTCATGGTCATGCCGCCGGCATCACTCATTTCATCAACCTTGCCAAGCATTTTATTTACCTCTGATTTGCGCAATGAAATAATGTTTCCTTTTGAACCCTTGCCATCGGTTAAAAAATGCATTACGTTGCTCACGTTACTTATATGATGGATCATATCATCTGAAAGCTTACCATCCAACACCTCAAGCATAACATAACCGGGAAAGTAATTTTTTTCACGCATTACTTTTTTGCCGTTTTGTACCTTATACACTTTTTCCATCGGTAAAAAAACCTGCTTGATTGTTTCTGTGTACCCGCTTCTTGCAATGTCTTTATCAAGGTATTCTTTTACCTTTCTTTCTTTGCCGCTAACAACCCGCAGCACATACCATTTGGTTTCTGCCTGCTGAACCTGTACTTCTTCCTGCACTGCATTTTCTCCCATAAAAAAATATTAAGTAAAAAATGAATAAATAAGTTTAAGAAGCTGGTTGCTGCCTAAATCCATTACCGCAACCAGTGCCATTATTACTAATGTGGCTGATAAAACAATTACTGTTGATTGCTGTAACTGTGCCCATGTTGGCCAGGTTACTTTTTCCATTAATTCTTTGTAAGAATCGCGGAAGTAATTTGATACTTTATTCATTAATACAATTTGAAAAATTTGAAAATAGGCTAATTTGAATATGATTGAGCAATTAAAAATTGAATGTTTCATTTTCAAATTAGTTAGCACGGGCACTAGGATTCGAACCCAGATCGAAGGTTTTGGAGACCTTAATTCTA
>CAZZXW010000004.1:0-10802 GCA_964658095.1 uncultured Parafilimonas sp.
TCCACATATGCCCCAATCAAGATAAGGAATTCCTCTGCGTCCCAAAGTCCAGTCAATACGCGGATCTAAGGCATCTGTAGGAGGCGTAAAAGGCTGAGTCGCAGTAAGCCCATGATCATTTTTCAGATTAACATCATCATATTTAGGAAACCCTGTAGCCGGGTCTATCTGAAACATAGGCAATCCGTTAACATCTACTTTAAACGCGTTTCCAAGAGAATAAGAAGGTTGGTAAAAACCACAGCAACCTGTAGCTGTACCACCTGGAGCAGATCCTGCTGGAAAATTTAAAATTTCACCCTCATCGCCATTGTAACCACCTGAACCATCATTTGCAGTCATTTGAACCTGGAAAACTGCTTCCGGGCTATTTCTTTTTGCCGGATCAAAGTTATCTTCAAAACGTCCAAGAGCATATTTGGCGCCACTTGATGTTGTTCCATTAGTAATTAAATCAGTAAGAAGTGGTAATGCTTTTGTATATTGATGGTCAAACATATAAGTTTTTGCAAGCAAAGCTTCAGCCGCATAATAATTTGCTCTTCCAACTTGAGATTGAGTTTTTGGTAATCCAGCCATTGCTGCAGAAAAGTCTGCTTCAATTTTATCCCAGATTGGTCCTGGATTAGGTAGATTATAGTTTCCTGCAGCATAAGTTACAGTATCACTAACATACGGCACGTTTCTAAAAATTTTTGCGAGCTCAAGATGAAATACACCCCTTAAAAATCTGGCTTCTGCTGTAACCTCTGTTGCATATTCGGGCGTTACAGATCCGTCTTTAATAAGAGGAATCTCTCTTATTACATCGTTCGCACGTTGAACGCCACTATACATAGCAAACCATTTAGCCTGAGGGTATTCATTAGAAGCATCAATAGAATGGTTTTCGATTGGCGCTGCAGGCCCTTGGTCAGTAGTATTTGAACCTTTGTATGCATCATCAGAAGCAATACCACCATAGCTCCAGTTGTCTATTCCAGATTCCCAGGATGTTGTACCGTTCAATTGCGAATAGCCATCAAGATAGGAATAAGCACCAATAAGCAACCCATCCAAACCAGCTTTACTGGCAAGTACAGTTGAACTTAAACTGCCACTAGGTTGTATATCCAAATTCTTCTTGCACGAGTACACTATAATAAAAATGGCACTAATGCAACCAAGCATTATGTATTTAATTTGACTTCTTTTCATATATATATCTTTACTGTTTTAAAATGATAAATTAACCCCAATAATATATTGTTTTTGATTGTTAGGATAAGCGCCATAATCAATGCCAAAAGCAGCACTTTGATTTACACCAGTACCATTATTACTTAAAGAAGGAACTAATTCAGGATCTAAACCCGAATACTTTGTAATGGTAAATAAATTAGTTGCCTGTATATAAAGATGCACTTTATCAACGCCCACCCTTTTTAATATTAATGGATTGATTGTATAACCCAATTGAGCAACACGACATTTTAAAAATGAACCTTTTTCAACATAAAATGAACTAACAGTACTTGATCCTAAAGCCTGTGAAAAAGAAGCAGCCGGTAAAGTTGCGCCAGGATTTGTAACAACACCATTCTTAACAATCGCGGCTTTATAGTAAAGATCAAGATCTTTACCTCCTTGGAAAGTACTATAAAAATCAGTCCAGTATTTTACATAGTTAAAATCATCATTTCCTTGAGAACCGTACAATACAAACGTAAAATCAAATCCTTTATAACCTGCACTAATATTAACTCCATAGGTAAAATCGGGATTAGGATTGCCTATCCAAGTTCTGTCATTCGCATCAATTTTTCCATCACCATTTACATCTTTGTAAATAAATGATCCTGCTTTTGCACCTGAATAAGTAGCACCTTTACCAGCGTCTACGTCAGATTGATAAATGCCTTCCGTTTGATAACCAAAGAAAGCACCGATAGGATGGCCAATTTCGTTTCGAACAATATCATTATCGCGAGAATAACCAAAATCAAAGTAGCCTGGAGTTGGGATGCTGGTAATTTTACTTTTGTAAGTAGTGAAATTAGCACCAATAGAAAAAGTAAAGTCTTTCCCCACTTTACCATGATAAGTAACAGAAGCATCTACGCCAGTGTTTTGTACATCACCAACATTCACAACTGGTACAGTAGCACCCCCAACTGTTGACGGTAGTGGTAATGAAAATAATAAGCCGCTGATAGCTTTTTTATACCATTCAACAGTAAGATCGAAATGGTTTAATAAAGCCGCATCTAAGCCTATGTTCGTGATCTTATCTGTTTCCCACGTTACGTTAGGGTTTCCTAACTGGTTATTGTAAAAACCTTGCGTTACAGTATTTGAATTTCCGGAAATACCATAATAGGAAGTGCCAAAACCTGAAGCAAAAGTTGAATAAGCATTAGTAGCGGAAATATTACCATTATTTCCTGCTTTGCCATAGCTGCCTCTAAGTTTTAATTCGTTTAACCAGCTTACATTTTTTAAGAAACTCTCTTGGGATATGCGCCATCCCAATGAAACAGATGGAAAAGTACCAAATTGCCTGTTCTTTGTTATTGTATCTCCTGGATAAAATTCTGAAAAACCATCATTACGTATAGTAGCGCCTAAAAGGTATTTGTCATTATAACTATAATCTAAGCGGCCAAAAAATGACCGGGTAGCTGTTGGTTGATATATATAGCTAAGAGGTGCAGGTGTTGGCGTACCAAACTGTAATTGTACATAATTAGGATCAAGGGAGAAAAAGTTTTGACCCTGTGCCTGCACTTCCCGCCCACCGGAAGCTTTATATTCAAAACCACCAAGTACCTGTATATTGTGCAAACCAAAAGTTTCTTTATAAGTGATGGTGTTAGTAAAATTATAATTATAACTTGTTTGATCGTCTTCCAAAGCACCATTAGGAGTTGTGTGGTATTCATAATCAGAATACGTATTATAATTAAGATAATAATAGTACTGATTATATAAATTAAAACCAAAGCTTGTGCGTGCCGTGAAGTACTTACTTATATCTGCTTCAGCAAAAACATTTCCCTGGGCCAGCACAAAATTGCCATGATTAGTTTTTTGCCTGTCAAGAATTGCAAAAGGATTGCTACCATTTCCTAAGGGTTCGCCTTTAGGCCCATCATACCCGCCACCATAATTACCTGCTATATCATAAATAGGAATAACCGGCATTTCACGATAAGTGTAAGCTATAGAACCACCTTCCTGTTGCTGGGTGCCATTATAGCCACCATTATTTTGCTTGTATGTTACATAGGCGTTTTCACCAACCCGTATATGATCCTTTACACTAAAGCTGGTATTCATACGAATTTGGTAACGCTTTTCATAATTATTAAGCAAAGTTCCTTTTTGATTTAAATAACTTGCTGAAAACAAGTATGCGCTTTTATCTCCACCCCCACTTGCAGTAAGTGTCTGCATCTGCTCGAAGGCAGGTTTAAAAACAGCATGAAACCAGTCTGTACCGGTCTGTGAGAACTTTTGTACCAAAAAATCATTGCTGGGGTTTGCAGCATCAAAATGATAATATTGTTCGATAGCCGGATCATTGGTAACGCCTGCATCACCAAAATTGCCCACAGGTCCGCTTCCATGATAACCATAAATTGGTATTTTACCAGCACCACCAGGATATAAAGCTTCTGTAGCAGCATCTCCTGCTGTAAATGCAAGTTCAGATTGTTGTTCAGGACTCATAAGGTGCCATACGTTACCAGATAATGGGCGCTGTGTCCCAAAGTAAGCATCATAGCTTATAGTTGCTCTGCCTGGTCGGCCCCTCTTAGTAGTAACCACAACAACACCATTACCACCGGAAATACCATAAATAGCTGCAGAACCTGCATCTTTTAATACGCTAATGCTGGCAATATCATTTGGATTAATATTAGACATATCTCCTACCTGTACCCCATCAACAACATATAGTGGTTGTGTATGGCCAAAGTTGGATATACCACGTATAAATACCGTACTTGCTGCACCCGGTGCTCCTGAGTTAATTACTGTAACACCTGCGGCTTGTCCTTGTAACAACTGTTCAGAACTGGTAGCAGGAATTTTCTTTGCATCTCCTACATCTACAACTGCAACAGCACCGGTAATATCCTTCTTCTTTTGTGCGGTATAGCCCGTAACCACAATTTCATCCAGAGAACCAGTGCTTTCAGTTAAGGCTACAGAAACATTTCCGGAAGAAGCATCAACCTGGGTATTTGCATAACCAATCGAAGAAACAATTAAAGCTGTTCTACCAGCCGGAAGTGTTATTGTAAAATTTCCACTCGCATCTGTAAGTGTTGCTGTAGTGGTACCTTTTACAGTAACTGTCGCTGATTGAAGCGGGGTATTGTCTTTAGAATTGGTTACTTTTCCAGTAACTGTTTTTTGAGCAAAGATCCCCGAAAAGACAAACATAAGACATACAATTGCGCATATACGCAGAGAAATGCAATCGATTTTTTTTCTCATAAGAATAATAAAAGAGGTGATTAATTATGATTAAGACACCTAAAATTAACAACTCATTGCATACAAACTAATAAAAAGTAAAAATTTTTTAATGTGTAATAATTACGCAAATAAGAGTCTATGCTCGATTTCATACGTTCGCATGAAAGTTTTTACTTCTGATAATCATTCAATACTTAAAAAAATGAACTTCATATTTTGATTTCAGCTATTAATTAAATTGATTACCGGATGCAATTGAGCATTCGCTACCCATAAAATAGTGGTATCTTTTTTAAACCAGGTCAATTGCCTCTTGGCGTAATGCCGTGTGTTTGTTTTAATTGTATTTATGCTTTCTATCAAAGAATTTTTATTATCTAAAAAATTAAATACTTCTTTATACCCTACTGTTTGCAATGCGTTAAGGTTTCGATAAGGTAATAATGATCTGACTTCTTCTATCAACCCTTCTGTTATCATTCTATCAATACGGTGTTCAATGTTTTGATATACCTGTTGCAGGGATAATTCAATACCGATCTTTTTAATAAGAAATGGTCGTACCGCCTTTCTATTTTTACGATATTGGACTATAGAAATTCCTGTCGATTGTTTTACTTCTAAGGCCCGCATTAAACGTTGCGGGTTTTTTTGTTCTGCATTTTTCCAGAATTCCGGATCATTTTTTTGCACTTCATGTTGCAGCCATTCTAAACCATTTTCTTTATACCCTTTTATTATTTCGTTACGAAAAGACAAATCAATTTCCGGTATTTGATCTAGTCCTTCACAAAACGCTTTAATGTACATGCCTGTTCCGCCAACCATAACAGCAATATCTTTCTTTTCAAAAATTTCATTGGCTGCGTTCAATGCGTATTGCTCAAAAACCTGTGCATTTACTGTATCATGAATTGAATGAGAATTTATGAAATAGTGCTTGATGGAGTGCAACGCTTCATTACTTGGCTTTGCAACACCAATGTTTAATTCTTTAAAACACTGCCTTGAATCAGCTGAAATAATGCTTGTATTAAAATGAGCAGCCAATTGTAATGATAAATCTGTTTTACCGGATGCAGTTGGGCCAACAATGATGATTACAGTTTTTGTTTTATTCACCTTATCTCAAAACATAATTTGCAACATCTGTTTCACTGATTGTTTTGCCGGAAAGTATTACAAGCCGTTCCACAATATTTCTTAGTTCGCGTATATTGCCTGTCCAGCTATGGCGCTGCAATGCTTCAACGGCTCTTATATCCATTACTTTTTTTGCCTGGCCGTAATCTTCAGCAATATCTTCAAGAAAAGTTTCTATTAATAAAGGAATATCTTCTCTGCGCTCATTTAATGAAGGCACATGAATAAGAATAACATTTAAACGGTGATACAGATCAAGCCGGAATGTTTTTTCTTCTACTTCTTTTAAAAGATTTTTATTGGTTGCAGCAATAACTCTTACATCAACTGTAATTTCTTTATCACCACCAACCCTTGTTATTTTACCTTCCTGCAATGCACGCAAAACCTTTGCCTGGGCACTTAAACTCATATCACCTACTTCATCTAAAAATAAAGTTCCGCCGTTTGCCAGCTCAAACTTTCCAATACGTTGTTTTATGGCTGAAGTGAAAGAGCCTTTTTCATGGCCGAACAATTCGCTTTCTATTAATTCTGATGGTATTGCAGCACAATTCACTTCAATCAAACTTTGTTCTGCACGTTTACTTTTAGAATGAAGCCATCTTGCCACCAATTCTTTACCCACTCCGTTTTCACCGGTAATTAAAACACGGGCTTCTGTTGGCGCTACTTTATCTGTTGTCTCTTTAATTTTCTTCATCACATCACTTTCACCAATCATTTCCTGTACACGGTTGATTTTCTTCTTCAGTGTTTTTGTTTCCTTGCTTAAAGAGTTTTTATCAATCGCGTTGCGTATGGTAATTAAGAGACGGTTTAAATCCGGTGGCTTTGCAACATAATCGTAGGCCCCTTTTTTAACGGCATCAACAGCAGTTTCGATAGTGCCGTGGCCGCTGATCATTATTACCGGAACATCAGCATTTATTTCACCGGCCTTTACCAAAAATTCAATACCGTCTGTTTTAGGCATTTTTATATCACATAAAACAACATCATATGTTTTTTCAGAAAACATTTTTAAACCTTCTTCACCATCACCGGCTTCTTCAATTTTAAACCCTTCATATGAAAGAATTTCATTCAACGTTTTCCTGATTGACTTCTCATCATCGATAATCAAAATATTTCCTGTAACCTTCGCCATTCAATTTATTTAAATAACAAAATTAATATACATTGCTGCAAACAAACTGTACTATAAATTTTAATAATCTTAAAAATGTAAGTATTCTATATACAGTATAACGAAGAGATTAACAATTCAGTTGTAGTTAATTTATTATCGAATTAAAGTAACCGTTCCTCGTTCAGTTTGTAACGGCCCATCATTTAAGCTATAAGAGCAAACCCATATATAAGTGCCGATGGACTGTTGAAAGCCGTTCACTGTGCCATCCCATCCACTCGTATCATTATTAGTTGAAAAAATTAATTTCCCCCACCGGTTGTAAACTGAAAAATGAAACCCTTTCAAAGTGCCTGCAAATGTTGGTTTAAACAAATCATTTCGCCCATCGTTATTAGGAGTAAATGCGGTAGGCATAAAAAAATATTGAGGGCATATTGAATCAATAACCGTTACAGAATCTCTACCCCTGCAACCATTATCATCTGTTACCTGCAACCAGTATAAGCCACCTTTATCAACCTTTATAGTTTGCGAATTGTTGCCATTACTCCAGGCATATGAATCAAAATTATTAAATGGCATTAAGGTTATGTTTTTAAATGAGCATTTTGTAATGCTATTTATTAAAAAATTAGCAGGCCTTTCAACCCTAACAACAGTAACTGTATCTGAAGCTACACAATTGTAAGTACTTGTTATAAGCACCCAGTATTTACCGGGTTTATTTGCTACAAAAGTTTGATTCCTGCTGCCATCGTTCCAATAATAAAACTTAGAACCACTGCCGGCATCTAATGTTACGGTACTATCAGCGCATAAAGGTTCAGTGCTTCCAAATACAGGTACAGGATATTCATAAGCAGCAACAGCAAATGTATCTATCGTAGTGCATCCATATTTATCTTTTGCACTAAGACTGTAAGCGCCGGCTACGTTTACAATTATGGTACTGCTGGTTTCGCCTGTGTTCCATAAGTAGCTTGTAAAGTTGTTTCCCGGGTCCAGTAATACTGATCCGTGTTGGCAAAATCCTGTTTGAATAGTGCTGTCTCTTGTTTGCAAAGTTCCATTAGGGGGTGTAAAAACGGTAACGGTAATGCTTTCAATTAAAGTATCACAACCAAGGCTGTTTGTATAATGGTGAGTATATGTTCCTGCAGTATTTACGGCAGTTCCCCATGGTAATATATAAGTATCGCCATCACAAACAGATATTTTACTGCTGGTATAATGTGGGGCAGGTGAAACATGCAGATTTAATACCGTTGTTGAATCGCATCCCTCCACAGATTTGCTGACAAAACTTTTACCACTGTCACTACCATTCAGTTTGAAGCCATGCCATAAAAAAGGAAGCTGTTGGTAACAAGCTAATTCCTCATCTACTACAATCTTACCTGATTTATTTATTATGAACGGAACAACTGACGAAGGCGATAATTCGTTATTGCAAAATCCTAGCAACGTATTGTTGTCACTTCCTTCTTTTGCACCGATTATATAATTGCCAGAAGGTAATACTGAAGAAAAATTAATAAGTATTGAATTGGTGTAACCACCGTTGCTATTACAATTTATACCAGAAGCACTAACGATTTTTGAAGGTGCGTTTGAAGTAAAATCGCTGCCATCAGCAGCAATAGAATTACATAAAATATTTGTACTTAATTTTAAAATAATACTGTTTGAATTAGTACATGGAACATCCACATTTTTAAACTGAGGGCTGGGTAAATTAGAAAAAATTGCAGTAGAGCCGGTAAAGTCAATTGTAAAACCTTTGCTTGAAGTACTGTTACTATTAATCATTATGAGGTAATCTCCGCCACTGTTAGCAAATACAGCCTGGCAAAAAGATTCTCCAAAAGCGTCTTTTTGAATATAAGGCTTTCTTGATGTATCGCTAAGTCCGGTAATTCCATTAACATTACTGCCGGGAAGGTTATTATTGTAGTTGCATCTTATAACATCTTTTGATGTAAGAGCACTACAATTTTTTCCTGTCGCATCAATAACTGCAAAATCATAATTATCATAAACATTCACAGGCTTAAGTGCAAATACAATATCGCCGGCACTCACCGTATGCAGTTCTAACCAAACTGAATTTGTTTCACCACCGCCAGGTTGTGGTGAACAAGGTGTTGAATCTAAATCCAGCTTTAAACCTCTGCCGGTATAACCATAAGGCGTATAAAACACATTTCCACATAATTGTAATGCATTACAGGCATCTTGTTCAGGTTGATTTGGTGGTAATTGATAAGTAGTTTGCCCCATCAATTTGTTTGTTTGAAAAAGGATTATTGTTTGACAAAACAATATGATTAAAATAAACTTTATATTAAGCAAATTATGGCACATCACTAAATCTTAAACAATCGCGTTTAAAAGTATGACTTTAATTGAAATGCTGAAAGAACCAACTTAATCTCACTTCATTTATTTAACCACTTAAGTAAGTTGTTCTTTAAATTTGGAAACAAATTTGTTTTCAAATTTAAAAATTTTTATAAAATGGATTGGAGAGGACGCCGTGAAAGTGATAATGTTGAAGATCGCCGTGGTATAACCGGTGGCCATGTTGCTTTTGGTGGCATTGGCGGATTAATTATAGCTGCTGTAGTTTATTTTCTTGGTGGCAACCCAAGCCAGGTTTTGCAGCAACAACCGGATCAATCAACACAAACAACAGTGCCTGGCAGTGCAGATGATTCTTTACGTGATTTTGTTGGTGTAGTATTAGCTGACACTGAAGATGTATGGGACTCTCTTTTTACCAGCATGCATAAAACTTATGTAAAACCAAAGCTCGTTTTATTTTCCGGTGAAACTGAAGCAGACTGTGGAGAAGCAAGTGCTGCAACCGGTCCTTTCTACTGCCCGTCTGATCAAAAAGTATATATTGATCTTTCGTTTTTTAATGAGCTCTCAACCCGCTTTGGCGCATCAAGTGGCAACTTTGCTGAAGCTTATGTTATTGCGCATGAAGTAGGCCATCATGTGCAGGATTTGCTGGGCATTACAGATAAAGTTGATCAACAACGTTCTTTACAGGGCAGCAACACCGGCGCAAACAGTTTAAGTGTAAAGCTTGAACTGCAGGCTGATTTTCTTGCAGGCGTCTGGGCACATTATGATCAACAGATGAAGCATGTAATTAATGAAAGTGATATCAATGATGCACTAAGTGCAGCCAGCGCTGTTGGTGATGACCGTTTACAAAAAGAAACTCAGGGCACAGTAACGCCAGACTCCTTTACACATGGCACTTCAGCCCAACGCATGTATTGGTTTAAGAAAGGTTATACCACTGGTGATATAAGCGAAGGTGATACATTTAACGATCCCAGCTTAAATTAGACTTATAATCAAAATGTCTTATTCGTACAAGAAATAATCTTTTAGCATGTTTTAGTGAATAAAATTGTGCAGAAATTGTGCATCCATTATTCAAAAGAACAACTATGAATTTAAACCAAACTGTATGGCTTGATTTTGATTACATGAACAAGCACTATGAAGCAGAAGCAATACCTGCTTTAACCAATCATAATAACGCCCTGTCTGCAGCGTTTGACATTTATTTTAATAACGAGTATAGCGGCACAATAATTAAAGACAATAATTATTGGAGCTTGAACAGCTATATTGACAATGATCTGCTCAAAATTATACGCAATAAACTAATTTCCTTTTTTTGAATAAAATATTGGCAGCCACAACCAACTACTGCCAAAACTAATCTGCTTACTTTATTAAAAACTAATACGCATTCCTATAAAATAATTTCTGGTTGGTGCAGCATTATAATAACGGTTGCCTGCCGCATTTAAATCATTTCCCAAACTATACTTTTCATTCAGCAGGTTATCAATTCCTGCATACACATTCAGTGTTGCTTTACTAAATTTAGATATATAACCAAGTTTTAGTTGTAACAACTTATAGCTTGCAGCATAAACGTCATTCGCATCTGTAAGCGGAATAGAAGAAGTAAAATTTGCGTTGCTACTTAAATATATTCCGACAGAAGTATTTACATCTAATGTTATAA
>CAZZXW010000004.1:10812-26393 GCA_964658095.1 uncultured Parafilimonas sp.
AACGTCAATGTTTTTTGGAACGCCTGTTAAGTGATTGCCATTATAATTCTTTGTGCCTGATGTGTAGTTATTAAATTTATAGGGTTGATAAGAAAAACTATTGGTAACCGAAAAGTTACGTATAAAAGATGTGTTGTTTTGAATGATGCGTGCATCAACCCAAAGTTCTGTTCCGTTTTCTTTTGTGCTTCCTGAATTTATAAAAAAGTCAGCGCCTGTACTATCAGTTTGCTGTACGATTGCATGTTGAAGTTTGAATGAGTAAAAAGATGCATCAAACAACAACCGGTTTTGCAGCAATGAACCTTTTACACCTGCTTCAAAGTTCCATCCATATTCTGGTTGCAGATCATAAAATTGATTGGTTGAAGGCCTTACTTCCGCTAATGTCGGCGGTGAAAATCCTTTTGCGATTATTCCATATAAAGACGTTGTGTTCGTTAACTTGTATAATATACTTAATCTTGGTGCTGCTAAAATTTTTGTATCCTGGTGTTGCCAGTAATTATAAACAGAATCTGAAACACGGTTATATCTTAATACCTGTTGATTAGCACTTACACCAGCCTGGATTGAAAACCGGCTGATCTGAACATTAAGCTGTGTAAATAAAAAATACTGTTGCACATGCACATCATCGTCAAGCATTAAGCTGCCCTTAACACCATTATTATTTACATAGTCATTAATATGAGAAACATTCTGTTGCCATTCTGCACCGGTCAACCATTTAATTGTAGAAGCATTCATTTCAAATACAGTTCTTGCTCCATAATTAAGTTCATCTCTTTTTTCATAATTGGTAATAAAAGGATTTGTAAAACCAGTATGATTAATTGTAACTGATGTTGTATTACTCCATGTATTACCAAACACTGACTTCAAACTAAACCCTGCAAAACCTGTTTTATTATAAACACCTGCATCTTGCTGAACTGCGCCCGGCAATGTTGCAGTTGGCTGTCTTGCAAGCTTTGGAAAAGAATCATATTGCTGTAGGGTTATACCTCCAGGAGTTCCGTAATGCAAATCAGTATAAAACAATAAAGCAGATAATTGTTCTTTATCACTAATGCTCCATTTTACATCAGCTTTAATGGCATCTTTTTTTAATGCACTTTGTTGCCTGTAACCATCATTTTGTAAATGGCTTTGCTGAATATTAAAAGCTATTTTTTTAGATTGATGGTTCCATGCAGCCTGTTCATTCAACAAATTATACGAACCACCTTCAATGCCTGCACTAAACAAATTTTTTTGATTGATGATTGAAGGATCAGATTGCAATAAAACAGCGCCGCCGGTATTTGCTCCATATATACTGCTCGCCGGCCCTTTTATAACTTCTATTGATTGAAGCTGGTTAATATCAACCAGGTTTAAATAAGTGTTGCCACCTGCATCTGTAAGCGGAATATCATTCCAGTAAACTTTTATATTTCTTATACCAAAAGGTGAGCGTAATAAACTGCCGCGAATGGATAAACGATAACTGCCCGGGCTTCTTTCTTCCATTCTAACGCCAGCAACAGTATTTAAAACTGGCACCAATGTTTTATCATCAAAGCGTTGTAATTGTTGTTGATTTAAAACAGCTACTGCAGCAGGCACATCTTTCCATTTTGATTGAGTTCCGAAAGCGGTTACAGTAATACTTTCAAGCGTTGCAGTATCACTTATATTTTTTGAAGAATCAGTTTGCGCAGAAACAATATTTAAAAGCGAAAAGTAAAAAGTAAAAATCAGGAAGGCTTTAAAATTCCACATTACAATAATATTAATTGCCAAAAGTTATTGCAGCAATTAACTTTTGATTTAGACTTTTACTTTTCCATATACATCACTTCCTTAACCAGCTTAACGGTTCGCGGAACATCAGGCAGATATGCAGCAACAAGATTTGGTGCATAATGCATAGGCGCATCTGCACTTGCTAAACGGCGTACAGGAGCATCTAAATAATCAAAACCTTCTTTTTGTATGCGGTAAGCAAGCTCACTTGCCACACCACACATAGGCCATTCTTCAGCCACTATTACAAGACGGTTTGTTTTCTTTACGCTTTCTAGAACAGTTTGCCAGTCTAACGGACGAATGGTGCGCAAATCAATAACTTCAGCATTTACATCTTCTTTTTGTAATTCATCTGCCGCAGCCAATGCCACCTTCATCATTTTATTAAACGAAACAATGGTTACATCAGTACCTTCTTTCTTTACATCAGCCTTGCCTAATTCAATATAATATTCTTCGTCCGGCACATCGCTTTTATCACCATACATTACTTCGCTTTCCATAAATATTACAGGGTCTTCTTCATAACGTATTGCCTGCTTCAACAAACCTTTTGCATCATAACCATTAGATACAGATACTACTTTTAAACCAGGAATATTTGCATACATATTTTCAAATGCGGTTGAATGCTGTGCACCTAGTTGTCCCGCACTTCCGTTAGGACCGCGAAACACGATCGGGCAACTGATCTGGCCGCCGCTCATGGCAAGCATTTTTGAAGCAGTGTTTAATATTTGGTCAAGCGCAAGTACAGCAAAATTCCACGTCATATATTCAACAACAGGCCGCAGGCCATTTTGTGCAGCACCAACAGCAACGCCTGAAAAACCCAATTCAGAAATGGGTGTATCAATTATACGCTTTGGGCCAAACTCTGCAAGCATGCCCTGGCTAACTTTATAAGCACCGTTATATTCCGCTACTTCTTCGCCCATTAAAAATACACGTTCATCACGCCGCATTTCTTCATTCATCGCTTCACGTAATGCTTCGCGAAAAGCAATTTGTCGCATAGATAATTTTTAGAGCGGCAAAAATAATCCTGCTGAATGAGAAATGTATAATTGATTTTAAATTGAAGGGTAATGTAGCTTAACCGGGTTTTTTTGAGAACGCTATAATTAAAGCACCAATTGCCATTAAAACAGCGCCGGCAATTATTTGCCACGTAAGTTTCTCTTTTAAAAATATGGCTCCGAAGATTACAGCGAATACAAGCGAAAGCCTTTCCAGCGGATTTACAGTTGCGGCTTCACCAAGTTTTAATGCACGAAAGGTAAATAATGATGATAGCGCAGTAACTATTCCGGCAATAATAAGAAGCCACCATTCTTTGGCAGCAAGCTTTGTTATTTGTGATGTGTTTTTTTGAACAAACACAACCGTCCATGCAACAATAATAATAAGCACTGATTGGATGGCAAACGCAAAGCTTGAATCAACGTTTTTAAGTCCGGCTTTTGAAAGTACTGTTACAATTGCTGCTGTAATTGCACCAAGTAAAGCAAACACAATCCACATAAATTTATTTATAGTTCATATAGCAAGATGTAATCCAAAATCTCAAGCACTTATCTTTACGTATGAATAATAATGTTGAAATCGTCATTTTTTTAATGACTATTCTTATTGTTCTTTCAGCATTTACTGATAAAATAAAATTGCCCTATCCTATACTGCTTGTGTTCACTGGTTTAATCATTGGCTTCGTTCCTTTTCTTCCAAATCTTAAACTTGATCCTGATGTGGTTTTCCTGGTGTTTCTTCCACCGCTTTTATATGATGCCGCTTTTAAAACTTCATGGCTTGATTTTAAAAAAGAGATCAGAACTATCTCAACACTTGCTGTGTCACTTGTATTTTTTACTACACTTAGCGTGGCGGTTGCGGCACATTATTTTGTTCCGGGGTTTAGCTGGCCGCTTGCTTTTTTATTAGGTGCGATTGTATCGCCACCAGATGCAGTGGCGGCATCAGGTATTATAAAAGGCCTGGGCTTAAATAAAAAAGTTATAACTATAATTGAAGGTGAAAGTTTGCTGAATGATGCATCTGCATTGATAGCATACCGTTATGCATTAGCTGCAGTTTTAACCGGCGGTTTTGTGTTATGGAAAGCAGGCCTGCAATTTATCTTAGTTGCTGGCGGCGGTGTTGCTGCAGGTTTTGCAGTAGGTTATATACTTGTAGTTGCGCATAAAAAAATAACAAATAATGCCTTGGTTGAAACAAGCCTTAGCCTGCTTACTCCTTTTCTTGCATACGGGCTGGCAGAAAAATTTCATGCATCCGGAATACTGGCAGTAGTAACAGCAGGCATTTTTATTTCCTGGCGTTCAAGAGAAATTTTTTCATCTCAAACAAGATTGAGAACTGCTGCCGTGTGGGATACAATTATATTTTTACTTAACGGAATCATCTTTATTCTTATTGGCCTGCAATTACCGGAACTTGTTACAGATATTTCAAAACAAACATTATATACACTTATTGGCTATGGTATTCTTATAAGCATTGTAACAATTATTATAAGGATAATATGGGTATTTGCCGGTGCTTATCATCAGCAATTATTAAAAAGAAGAAACAGTAAAACAGAAGAATTAACTGACTGGAAAAATGTTTTGATTGTTGCCTGGACAGGAACAAGAGGTGTTGTAAGTCTTGCCACCGCACTTGCTTTGCCACTTGTATTGGAAAACGGTGCCGAGTTTCCAAAAAGGCATTCTATTTTATTGCTTGCATTTATGGTTATTATGATAACATTAGTTGTGCAAGGCTTAACGTTACCATTGCTTATAAGATTGCTGAAAATAAAGCCTTCAACTACCCTGCTGCAAGAAGAAGAAGAAGACCTTAGTTTTATACTCACTCAAAAAAGCCTTGATTTTATCAATAATAATTTACAAGATAAAATTGACCCGATTATACTTGAAAGAATTAAAAACCGGTATGAGTTTAATTATACGATGCTGTTCAATAGCAAAAATAATTCTCTACAGAAAGAAGAGATTAAATCACAATTTAAATCTGTAAACCAGTTTTTGTTTGCCCGGTTGAAAATTGTTGAATTTCAAAGAACATTAATTATAACATTTCAGAATGAAGGCAGTTATGATGAAGAAGCTTTAATGAAAGCAGAAAGAGAAATTGATATTGAAGAACTACAGATAAAATCATTGCTGGAAAAAACAGAAGCATCTGCTAGAGTTGCTAATGATGATGTGATTTAAGTTTTATATATCATCATTTATTTATCTACCTGCACTCATATAAATTTATGATTTAACTACACTGCAAGTTCTGCGTGCATTGCTTCAACAGGCTTTTTATTTTTTTGTTTGATCATAACATTTACACGGTACAATAACGTGATTGCAAGAAAACTAATGCCTACAATTAAATAACCAAGTACATTATAATGTTCCAAAGGGCTGTACTTGTTTTTTTGAATGATGATCGCTCCGGCTACAGCAGCCGCAATACCACCGGCTATCTGTTGTAATGAAGAATTAATGCTCATAAATGCGCCTCTGTCCTGCATATCAGGAATGGATGTTGTTAAAGCCGTTGCAGGTATCATGCGGCTAAAAATGCCTGCCATCATCAATACATTAAATATCATGATAAACCATAACGGCTCAGCAGATAAGTTTGTGTAAGCAACCACTATAATCATCATAAAAACGGATGCAATAACAAACAGTTTATACTTATCAATTCTATCACTCAGTTTACCAATCAGCGGCATAACAATTAGTGAAGCAACACCACTTACCATAAACAGCAGCGGAAGCTGGTGTGCCGTTATACGCAGATTATTTATAGCAAATGCACTTCCAAAAGGCATCATCATAAATCCACCGATAGAAAGCAAAGCAGTGGCTGCAAAACCAATGCGGTAATTGCGTTTGGCAACCGTGTTGAATAAATGTTTAAACGCAGAATGATCTCTTTGTACAGCAAGATGTTTAGTTACCGGTTGTAACTTAAACATAACAATTATGGCAACCACAGCAGCAATGCCTGCCACCATTAAAAATGCAGATTGCCAGCCCCACAAATTGGCAAGATAAATACCGATAGGAATGCCCAGCACCTGACTTGCACTAAATCCCATTTGAATAAAACCCATGGCACGGCCACGTTGCTCAATTAAAAAAAGATCGGTGACAATTGCCAGTGATATTGAACCAATTACGCCACCAAATAAACCGGTAACCAACCGGGCAGCCAGCAGCATTACATAGCTATGTGATAAACCGCAGAGCAACGTACCAATTATAAATCCTGTATAGAAAAATAGCAATAATTTTTTGCGGTCAAATTTATCAGCAAAGCCAGCAGTTAATAATCCTGAAACGCCTGCACTAAATGCATACACTGATACAGCAAATCCAAATTGGTTTGGACGAAGGCTCATTGATTTCATTAAAAAATCACCTAATGGTGAGATTACCATAAAATCAAGTATAACAGTAAACTGTGTAATTGCTAATAATGCAATTGCCAGTTTTTGATAAGACGAAAATGGTGCAACTTGCTGTTTCATAAAAATATATTGCTATGCAATTTAAACAGACAACATGCAATTCAAAAAATGTAATCGGTAAATAACAGAAATATAAAGGCAGGCAAATAATAAACGCATTTGAACTTTTGTTGTAAAATTTAAAGCGATCTTATTTAGCTGCCTTATCAATCTTAATTTATTAAAGTTCTTTTGCTGAAATTTAATCTTGATCAAAGCTTTAATGTATGCTTCTTAATAATCGTTTCAGCAGAATAATTATCAATACGTGGAAAGTTGATCTTTTTATGATCGCTTCGTGTGTCTTCGCTTACTTCGCACATTATTTTTTAATCAGCAGGCATTTTGATATCCCTGTTATTGTACCAACTGTTTTAGGCACAGCCATAGCTTTCTTTATCGGCTTTAATAACAACCAGGCTTATGATAGGTGGTGGGAAGCAAGACGTGTGTGGGGGGCCATTGTGAATGATTCACGTTCCTGGGCAAGAGATATATTAATGTATGTTGATGATAAGCCTTCAAAAGAAGAAATCTATAAACTTAAAAAAGATTTTATCGAAAGGCATATTGGCTTTTTGTATTTATTAAAAAGCAATCTTCGCTCAATAGATGATAACACTTATAAAAAATATATAAGCGCGTCAGAACTTGAAATAATAAATAAACATAGTAATAAACCGAATGCGGTTTTGCAACTACAATCACAACACCTGAAAGATATTTACAGCGCAGGTTTAATTGATGGTTATAGGTTTCTGCAATTAGATAATCTATTAGTAAAGTTTACTGACTCTATGGGCATGAGTGAACGTATAAAAAACACTGTGTTTCCTTCAACCTATAATTATCTAACCAAATTATTTATATGGTTGTTTGTTATAGCTATTGAACTGGTTACTGTGCAAAGTATGGGTGTTTGGAGCATATTTATAAGCTGGCTGATAGGCTTTGTATTTGTATCAACACAAATAAATGGAATGCGCCTGGTAAACCCTTTTGAAAATACATCGGCCTCTATACCACTTAACCAAATAACAAGAACAATAGAAATTAATTTATTGCAGATGTTGGGTGAAACTGATGTTCCTGAACCAGTGCAACCGGTTAAAGGCGAATATGTGTTATGATAAAATCAGTTAATTAAAGATGAATCGAAGATGGTGGTTTTTAAATACTTTGATATAACATCGATGGCATAATCAATTTCTTCTTCTGTTGTAAATCTTCCTAAACCAAAACGCAGTGATGCATTGGCTGTGGCATCATCCAAACCCATTGCTTTTAAAACATAAGAAGGCTCAACCAATGCAGATGTACATGCTGAACCTGAAGAAACTGCAATGCTTTTATTCAAGGCAGTAATCATTCTGCCTGAATTAGTTCCTTTAAAAGAAAGATTAGTTACATGCGGCAACCTGTGTTGTGTGCTTCCGTTTATAGTTACATTTTCAAATGCACATAATTCATCATGTAGCTTATTTCGCAAGGCACTCAATCTTATTGATTCATCTTTCATTTCCTGCATACCTAATTCGCAGGCTTTGCCAAAGCCAACAATGGCTGGCACATTAAGTGTGCCGCTTCGCATATTATTTTCATGGCCGCCGCCATCCATTTGAGCTGTCAGTCTTGCTCGTGGGTCTTTTCTTCTCACATATAAAGCGCCAACACCTTTCGGACCATACATTTTATGTGCTGATAGAGACAGCAGGCTTATATCATCTTTCGTTACATCAACAGGTATTTTACCAGCTGCCTGTGCTGCATCACAAAAAAATAAAACAGCATGCTTTTTTGCAATAGATGCTATTTCCTGAATTGGGTGAATTACGCCGGTTTCATTATTCGCATACATTATGGCAATTAAAATGGTAGTTGGCTTTATTTGCTTTTCCAATTCATCAACACTTATTCTGCCGTCATTATTTACAGGCAAATAAGTGATATCAGCGCCAACCTTTTCAAGATGCTTGCAGGTATCCAACACAGCTTTATGTTCAGTAGTGCATGTAATAATATGATTGCCTTTGGACACATACATTTCATACACACCTTTAATGGCAAGATTTACACTTTCCGTTGCACCAGATGTAAAAACAATTTCTTTGTTACTTGCATTTATTAGTTGCGCAATTTGATTACGCGCTGTTTCAACTGCTTCTTCAGCCAGCCAGCCAAATGGATGTGTTCGGCTTGCAGCATTACCATAAAATTGTGTAAAGTAAGGCATCATTGTCTGCGCTACCCGCTCATCGCATTTTGTGGTAGCATTATTATCCAGATAAACAGGCAGTTGAATCATTCAATATTTTAATTACAAAATAACTGCTGCGGCTATTAAAGTGTCGTTTAAAAATAGTTTTTTATTATAATTGTTACCAGTTAAAAAATCCTTACCTTTGCATTCCGCATTTTTTAATCAAAATTTCACTTCAGAATGTTGTCTAACAATTTGTATGAAAAGCTGGATTTGAAGGAAGAGAAAAATTTGCTCATCCAAGGTTTGCCTTCTTCAATCGAAAAGCAATTTGCTAAATTATCGTATGCTAAGAATGTTACGCCGCTTTTACGATTGCGAAAAATTGATTTTGCGCTTGTGTTTGCGGTTAACTACAACCAGTTATCAAGTATTTTAAAAGAAGTGTTCTCGGCACTGGGTGCAAAAAGTAAGCTTTGGATTGCTTACCCCAAAGTAACCAGTAAAATTGCCAGTGACCTTAACCGTGATTGCAGCTGGCAATTGCTTAGTGAAAGTGATTTTGAAGCAGTTGACCAGGTTGCTTTAGACCATGTTTGGACCGCTATGTTGTTTAAAAAAGCAACGCCCGAAAACAGCCCGGCAGTTTTAAAAGTAAAAACCAAATCATTATTTACAGAAGTTTAGATTTTTTCTTTATATTTTTAAAGGCCTTTGAACTTAAATTCAAAGGCTTATTTATTTTACATAGTTATATGGCATGATTATTTAATAAGATACTAAAACTGATTTATGAAAGAAGATATTATAAAACGAATTGAAACAAGTTTAGGCGGTGATGCAATACCAAAAATTGATCCCAACACACAACAACCTGCAAATAACAAACTTGTTTCAATTGATGATGCCGTTGTGCCGGCAATGCTTGCAGGCTTATATAAAAAAACACGCAGTGAAGCAGGCGCAGCTGAACTTATTGCCGGAAAGCAAAGTAATAAAAGCATTTTTGAAATAATTTTTGGTGAACAGAAAGACGATGTTGCCAGGAGTGTTGCGAATTATGCCGGTGTTCCGGAAGCGGATGCTTTAACAGAAATGCAGGATGTTGCTGATGTTTCAAGAGAATACGTTGTAAACGATCTTAAACATGACAACGCAACTTCATTAATGGACTTTTTTACAGCACAACGAACACATATACTTACACATCTTCCTCCGGCATTAAACATGGGAGAACTTTTACAAGATTCAACTATTGATGATCAGACTAATAAAATGGAAGGACCAATGAGTGGCTTGATGCATGGCATAGAAAAAATCTTTTCATCTTCTAAATAATATTATATGAAAGGCCTTGGAATAGTTTTAATAATTATCGGCATTGTAATGATGGTTTTCAGAAGTTTTAATTTCACAGAAAAAAAGAAGGTAGTAGATCTTGGCCCGGTTCAGGTTGATAAACAAGAAAACCATACTGTAAACTGGCCTTTATATGCTGGCATTGTTGTAACGGCTGCTGGTGTTGTAGTGTTGCTTGCAGGTAATAAAAACAAATCCTGATAACTGCTTAAATTTCCTGGTTGTCTTCTAAGTAATGCCTTCAAATAACTGCAGCTGCTTTCTTTTCAAATTGCATGCTATGCAGTTTAGAATAAAACCCGTTTAATGCTAAGAGTTCTTCATGCGTTCCGGCTTCTTTTATTTCACCTTTATCCAGCACAATTATTTTATCTGCTTTGCGAATTGTTGACAAACGATGTGCAATAACAATTGCGGTTCTGCCGGTAATTAAAGTATCAATTGCTTTTTGAATCAGCAACTCACTTTCTGAATCAATTGATGAAGTGGCTTCATCTAAAATTAACACTGCCGGGTTTGAAAGTATAGCACGTATAAAAGAAATTAATTGCCTTTGTCCAAGGCTTAAAGTGTTACCACGTTCCATAACATTATAATCATAACCGCCGGGTAACTGCATTATAAAATCATGTACTTCTATAAGCTTTGCGGCTTCAATCACATCATCTTTATTTATCTCATCGTTATGCAACGCAATATTATCTATGATTGAACCTGAAAAAAGAAAAACATCCTGCAACACAACAGCGATATTCTTTCTTAATGTATCAAGATCATATTTTTCAATATCAACATCGTCCAGTTTTATACCTCCTTTTTTTATTTGATATAAACGGTTAAGCAAACTTATTATAGATGTTTTACCACTGCCTGTATGGCCAACAATTGCAACTGTTTCGCCTGGCCTTACAATAAAGCTGATATCTTTCAGCACATAATTTTCTTCATTGTAAGCAAACCAAACTTTATCAAATTCCACTTTGCCTTTTAATCTTTCTTTAGGTGCATAAGTATTTTCTGCTGATGATAAAGTATCAGGATTATCAAGCACTTTAAACACACGTTCTGCAGCAATAACGCCCATTTGTATCACGTTGAATTTATCTGCAATCACACGTAACGGGCGAAATATCTGGTTTAAATAAAGAATGAACGCAACAAGTTCACCGGCTAAATCTTCGTTGGCAATTGGGTTGGATGCAGCTTTGCCGGCAAGCCACCAAACAAGTAAACCTGTTGAAACAGCCAGCACAATTTCAACTATTGGAAAAAAAATAGAATAAGCAAAAATGGAACGGACGTTTGCATTGCGGTGATGCCTGTTTATCTTATTAAAATTTTCAAGTTCCCGTTCTTCTGCAGTAAATGCCTGAACGATCTGCATACCTGTTATACGTTCCTGCACAAATGCATTTAATGCTGCCACAGCATTACGCACCTGTATAAAACTTTTATTCACACTTTCCTTAAAATAATAAGTAGCAATAATTAAGATTGGAAACGGTATTAATGCAATTAATGTAAGCTGCCAGTTGGTAACAAACATTGTTGTTAATACAACGATGATAGATAACAAATCAGCAAAGATGGGTATCAATCCATCTGAAAAAATATCATTGATGCTTTCAATATCATTGATGGTTCTTGTCGTTAACGTGCCGATCGGTGTTGTATCGAATTGCTTTAGATTGAGTGAAAGAATTTTTTTATAAACTGCAGTGCGCATATCACGCACAACACTTTGCCCCAGCCATGAAGTAATGAAGCTGAAGTAAAACCTGGCTGCCGTTTCAATAAAAATAAATATTACCTGGAAGATGGTTACGCTGATTATAAATTGCCAGGCATTACTTAACTGTGTATGCGGAAATAATATATGAATGAACCATGGCGTATGCACTGGTTTGCCGGTTGCTTTATCAACTGTAAGCTGTATAAGATAAGGCCGAACCGGTGTAAAAAAAGAAAGGATAATGGCAAGAATAACGCTGATAACAAACCGCCAGCGATAAGGTTTTACAAATCTGAAAACACGCTTTAAAATAGAAACATTAAAATACTTTTTCTGCTCAATCTCACTCATAAAACGAGCAAAGGTAACAAGTTGAGTTTAGTTGTATATCAATCAGCAATAACGAAAGCTTTCATTAGGATGATCTCAATTATTTTATCATCTCATCATACAAGATATTTACAACTGATGCCATTACAGGATTGTAACCGGAATCATATACTGCATTCATGCCATTGGTTATAGCAATGATACCAAATTTTTTATGCGGCTGAAAAAACATCATGCTGTATAAACCATAAGCCGAGCCTGTATGACCTTTCATCAACACGCCCGGAATTAATTTATCTGTTATCAGGATTGCCAATCCATAATTGCCTTCACTGTCACCATCTGAGACTTTTGTTTGCATAGTTATTGCACTTTTCTTTGACATAATTCTTACACCTTTATACTTGCCGAGATACATGTGCATCATCATATATTTTGTAAGATCAGTTACAGATATTTTCATGCCGCCGGCTGGTGAAAAAACTGGCGTACTATAACCCATTTCATAATTACCGATTTCTTTTCGGCGCGGATTATAAGCGCCTGAATCTTCAACAAATTTATTGGCGGCAGAATCATATTCATACAACGTAACAAACTTTGATGAATCAAGTGCGCCTACTTCGTAACCAGCATATAAACCAAGCGGATCAAGAATGTGATGCTTTACATATTTATCAAAGCGCTCACCTGAAACTTTTTCTATGATTGTTCCAACAAGATTAAAATTAAGATTGCAATATTCATAGCCGGCTCCGGGCGCATAATTATTGTAACACTTCGCATAATCAGGATTTTTGTTTGGATTGATTACATCCAGCGTAAAATAACCCAATGTATCATTCAGGCTTGATGTATGTGAAAGCAACATCTTTACTGTAATTATCTTATCAGGAAATTTTGGATTGCGCACAGTAAAGCCAATCAGCTTGCTTACATCATCATTCAATGATATTCTTTTTGCTTCAACCAACTGCATAATTGATGTGGCAGAAAAAGATTTGGAGATAGATGCGATTCTGAAAAGGTCCGTGTTGTTTAAAGATGTTTGGGTTGCAATATTTTTTAAGCCGAACGAATGCGTATAAATGATCTTTCCATTTTTAACTACAGCCGTTGAGAGCCCAACCATATTATAACGCTTCATTAAACTATCAATGCGGGCTTCAATTTTTTCATTTTGAGCAACAACGTTAAGGCTGATGCAGAGGAGCATGCATTGAATTAAAAAAGCATAAATTTTTTTCATTTGATACAAATTATTCAGCACATAAATTTATGGTCTTTTTATTATTGCTGCTCTATTGCCTAATTCTATTACTTCACATTTACTGATGTTTTTACCATCAATTACAAAGCGCACCATCGTTCTTATTTTATGCCAGCCATGTATGCCGGCTGCACCGGGATTTATATGCAAACACTTCAATTTATCATCATACATAACTTTTAAAATATGCGAATGGCCTGATATGAACAGAGCAGGTTTTTCTTTTAGGATAAGATCCTTCACGCCTGTTGCATACCTGCCCGGATAGCCACCTATGTGTTTCATCAGCACTTTTACTTCTTCCCAGTAAAATGAAAGCGTTTCCGGAAACATGCTGCGTATATCATAACCATCTATGTTTCCATAAACGCCTTTTAATGGTTTTAGCATAAGCAGTTTATCCGCAATTAATGCTGTTCCAAAATCACCTGCATGCCATATTTCATCACAATGTTGCAGGTGTTTTAATATAGATTCATCTAAATAATTATGCGTATCAGAAAGCAAGGCTATGTGCGTCATTATTTTTTATTAATAGCTTGCAGCGCATCTATAAAATTATGAATTTTATCAGTGTGTGCATCTTCCTGCCAGCCGCCGCGGCATGTATATCCTGCCTGCTCACAGGGGCAGCCATCATCATTAAGCGCATAGGTTACAAAATTAAGCGCCTGCATCCCGAGGCTTTTATATTCATCTGATCCTGTTGAAGCAGTATACATAAGCAGCACGGCACCATAAGTTGACATAATTCCTCCCCATGGATCTTTATCATGATCCTGTTCACCGCAAATAGTTACGCCTTGTCTTATGCTGGTAAAGTTCCTGTTTACAAATTCTATCAGATCATGAGTATGTTTTTTCCAACCAGTATCCAGTTTTTCCTTTTTCTCTAAAAGATATCTTGCCATGTTAAGCGGCGCCCATGCAGTGCGGTCATTTGCTTCATCATGATCTTCAAAGAACTGTTCCCAAAGCTTTCCTTGTTTTGATAAATCAGGTAACTGGTAATTTAATATCCAGCTCCACAATTGTTTTCTTGAACTGTCGAATTGAGTATAACCCATATCATGCAGTACATCAAAAAGACGCAGGATATACACCATGTTTCCGGATACATTGCCACGTGCTTCGCCGGTACGGTAATCTGCCCTGAACGGCCATGGCGATCTTGCTGAATTACCTTGTATCATATTTGCTGCAAGCACAGTGGCATTATGCATTGCCTGATCAAGATATTTTTTATTGTTGGTTTCTTTATATAATAATACCAGTGCATAGCCGGCTATACCGCCTTTGTCTGGTTCAATTTCATAAGGCTTATCTCCTTGCGTACCGCAATCTTCCGGTTGCGGAAATGATGCTGCTATGCCGGTTGAACGTGTAAAAGCTGGATAGCGCCCTTCATTGGGTGTGTTACTTTCTTTAACAAGATAGTCACCCATTTCTTTTGCCTGGTCCATTATTTCATTATTCCTGCTGCCATCATACTTATAATATTTCAGGTAAGAAATTATGCCCATTCCGTTTTGTGTGGCAGGTATGAAATCTTTGCGTTTAGGATCAGGCTGGTAGTTTCTATCCATGAAGGTCATCCATATAAAATTGGAATAACCATGATCAACAGGGCTTTTTAAGTACCACTGCATTTCATTGTTAACAGCATCTTGCCATGATACCCAAGGCAACAGCAACCCATTGCTATCATACAATGCAGTATGATTTCCTATTGTTATATTTTGCTTTGAATGAATAATTTTTAATGCTGTCACAGATTTAGCTTGTTCCTGTGCTGCAACATTTCCTGAGATTATAAAAAAGGGAAACAGGAGTGTAGTTAGATTTTTAAGTACAGTATTGCAAAACATGTAATGTAATACCCCTTTTAGAAAAAATTAATTCAGAAAATGGATCAGCGCATACTTAATAACTCTACATCAAAAATCAGGGTAGCGTTTGGCGGTATAGAACCACCTGCGCCTCTTGAGCCATAACCCAATGCAGCAGGTATAAACAACTTCCATTTACTGCCAACGGGCATTAATTGCAGCGCTTCTGTCCAGCCCGGTATTACCTGGTGTACACCAAAAGTAGCCGGTTGCCCGCGTTTATACGAACTGTCAAAAACTTTTCCATTTACCAGGCTGCCTTCATAATGTACAGTTACCATTGTTGTGGCACCAGGCTTTTCACCGTTCCCGTTCTTTAAAACAAGGTATTGCAAACCTGATGGTAACGCAACAACGCCTTCTTTGGCAGCATTATCCTGTAAAAATTTTTCCTGTTCCTGTGTTTTAGTTTCAAACATGGCTTTTAATTTATCCTGTAAACTCATTACTAATATTTAAACAGCAAATGTATA
>CAZZXW010000005.1:0-14492 GCA_964658095.1 uncultured Parafilimonas sp.
TATGATAATTAAACCAAACAGTTTCATTAGTCGATGCTATACAAGATGTTGGATCGTTGTCTTATATTTTATCGAATAGATATTCTAAAAGCGATCCAGCAGGAGTATTTGAAAACAATAAATAAATTAATTATTACAAATTGATATGGATTAATAGCTGTTTTTAACAGCACGTGATGTATTGTATAAATGGAAATTTTCAGTACAGTCCTGGAACACCTGCATTATCTGTTTCGAACTTTATGGTAACAAAACACAAATGCTAGAGTAGGACAAAGTTTAATTCATGCAGTTTGTTGCCTGTAGTTTAATTGCGGGATCTTGTTGCCTGAATGAGAATGGTAACGGTTTAAAATGCTTTCAATACTTACATTAAATCAATGTAATTAGTTAAACGATTGCCTAAACTCAAATGGTGATTGATTTGTTTTTGCCTTAAATAATTTGCTGAACGATTGCAAATGTTCAAAGCCTAATTCATAAGCAATTTCACTAACTGAAAGGTTGGTGGTTGATAATTTTTCCTTTGCTTTTTCTATCAGCTTTTCGTGAATGTATTGCTGAGTATTTTGTCCCGTTAGAACTTTTAATAAACTACTTAAATATTTGGGAGAAAGATGTAGCTGCTCTGCGATGTATTGTACGGATGGAAGCCCTTGGTTAATTAAATCATCATTATTAAAATAGCCACTAACTAATTCTTCCAAACGGTCGAGTATTTGATGATTAGCTTTTTCGCGTGTGATGAATTGACGATGGTAAAACCTATCAGCATAATTCAGTAAACTTTCAATTTGAGAGATAATAATTTGCTTGCTGAACTTGTCAATATTAGAATGATATTCCTGCTGAATGTTTTTTATAATGTTGTTGATAGTTGATTCTTCTTTTTCCGAAAGAAATAAGGCTTCATGTAAAGAGTAGCTCCAAAAATCATAATGCTTTATAGTTTTGGCTAAGGGTGTGTTCCATAAGAAATCAGGATGAATATAAACTACCCATCCTGATTGTTTTATTTCTTCATTTTTATTATCAAGGCTAATAGTAAAAACCTGGTTGGGCGACATGAAAGACATAATGCCTTCATTAAAATCAAAGGGTTGTTGCCCGTATTTTATTATGACATTGGACATTCTTTTTATAGCGATAGAATAAAAGTCCATTGACATTGTCATGGGTTCATCATTATGCAAATGCTTAACGTCTGCAACGTTTATTACACTGAGCAAGGGATGTTGTGGCTTAGGCAAATCCCTGAATTCGTGAAACTCGCTT
Organism: uncultured Parafilimonas sp.; assembly: GCA_964658095.1. Classification (GTDB taxonomy): domain Bacteria; phylum Bacteroidota; class Bacteroidia; order Chitinophagales; family Chitinophagaceae; genus Parafilimonas. The sequence goes on from CAZZXW010000005.1 coordinate 1,276, forward strand.
ATCGTTTTAAAATGCTTCATGCAGGTTTATCTTCTTTTTGTATTTCCAATACCAATTTGCCACGTGTATGAAACGTTTCACTTTCTTTATGTGCCTTAGCAACCTCTTCTAACGGGTACACTTTACTGATGTAAACTTTTACTTTGCCTTCATCAATTAACTTTGCCATTTCATTCAGCCAATCCCGATGGTTGGTTTGTATGGCAACAAATTCACCTTTAGCATTCTTTTTTGCAAGCGCTTTTTTCACATCATCATTAAACGGAAAATCAACATTTACACTTACAAAAATTCCACCGTCTTTTAAAATGCTGATACATTTTAAACGCTCGTTATTATCACGAAGCGGCGAACCATCAAACACAACATCAATATCCTGCAACAACGCTTCAAATTTTTGGTTGTTGTAGTCAATCACTTCATCAGCACCGATTTGTTTTAAAAATTCCTGGTTACCTGCTGAGGCACTGCCGATTACATATGCACCTTTTGCTTTTGCCATCTGAACAGCAAGGCTTCCCACGCCACCCGACGCACCATGAATGAAAACCCGTTGCCCTTCCTGTAGTTTTCCTAATTCAAAAAGAGCGTTGCACGCCACAAGCCCAACCAAAGGAACGCCGGATGCTTCATTGAAAGAAATGCTCTTTGGTTTTATTGCAAACTGGCTTGCTTTTGCCGGGCAATATTCAGCATAACTTCCATTGCTACCGGGAAAATTAGGAACGCCATATACGGCATCACCTTTCTTAAAATCTGCCACCTCGCTGCCTGTTTCTTCTACAATACCCGCTGCGTCCCAGCCAATCGTCATTGGCAAGGTTAAGAATGATTTTAAAAAATCATTCCCGCCATTTCGCACTACACAATCAACAGGGTTTATGCCGCTGGCAAATACTTTCACCAAAATTTCATCTGCTGCAAGAACCGGTCGTTCTATATCTTCTAATTTCAATACTTCCGGCCCACCAAATTCATGTATTCTTATCGCTTTCATCTGTCTGTTTTTGTTTCTGCAAAACTCTGTAACAATTCAGCAGCAGATTTAGTAAAAATGCCTTTTCATTTAGCCAAATTGCAAAGAGTGTTTATAAACCAGACAAGCCTTTCATCATTAATTTTTTTTACTTTTTTGTTAGCCAATAGATAACTCTCTGAAAATCGCTCAAGCCATTATTACTGCAATATTTTTACTGTCTCCAATAACTAAAACCTATATAAGATGGCTTACACTTCCTGGTATTTAGTGTTGCTAACGCTAATTTATTATCTATTAAAACTGTTGCTCAAACAGTATAGGTTAATCTTACTGGATGAGCTCTACATAGAAATTAGAAAGTTGTTATAAGTTTTTCTTAACTCCACTTATCGGTTAACGTTGCCATTCTTATAAATTAGAAAGTATAATAAGGATAAAAGAACAAAGCTTTGTTCTTTACTTTTTTCTCATAATAGAATTTAGATTTTAACGCCGGCTGTTTCTACAGCTGGCGTTGTTATTTGATGATAGAAGTTACAAGCTTTTGAAACATCAAATGTGTCTGTATTCGTTAAATATTGTTTGGTTTAACCTCCACATAATTTTCGTCAAATGAATAACCATTACAATTGAAAAATTGTAGAGAGACGTTTAAAATTTCCTACCTCAATATTCATGTACCGTACAAAGAAAATCATAAGGTGGCAGCCACGAGGCAATTGTAATAGATGCGAACATTTTTATTGATTTAGTTAAGCTGCAATGCTCGGCTTTTGCTTGCATTGAGTTGGGATATTCACGACACAGGAACTCATTGCCAGCTTAATAATTACAGTCAAAAACTGTTTTATAAGGCTGCCTCTTACATTAATCAATTTCAGCTTTTAACCATTCCCGTACAATAAACTGTCCGTTTCCGAACGCTTATTAAAATAAATATTTCGAAAACATTGCTTCACAAGGGCTTAAGCACTGGCATACGCGTTGAAACATTTATCAATTACAATTTTTTATTATTCTGACATGCATTGAAATCTTACTTGTATGATTAAAAATTATTTCAAAACTGCGTGGCGCAACCTTTGGAAGAACAAAGGATTTTCTTTTATAAACATTACTGGGTTAACTATTGGTTTAACCTGCTGCCTGCTGATTGCTTTATACATTCAAAACGAATTAAGCTTTGATAGGTTTGAAACAAAAGGTGACCGTATTGCACGTGTAATAATGCAATACAGCTTTAATGGAAGCAGTGCTGCCAATGGTGGCAATTTTACAAGTGTTAGAGTAGCGGCTGTTTTACCAAAAACATTCCCTGAAGTAGAATCTGCTGTGAAGATGTTTGAAAGAGCAAGAGTAGTGAAATACAAGGACAAATTGATTGATGAAAAGAAATTCATGTATGCAGATCCAACTTTCTTCAATATCTTTTCATTTAAACTTTTACAGGGTGATGTACATACGGCTTTAGCCTCACCTTATGAGGTCGTTATTACAGCATCAACAGCAAAAAAATATTTTGGAAATGATAACGCCATCGGCAAAATATTACAAATAAGTAACGACAGTAATTTATACCATGTTACAGGCGTAATGCAGGATTGCCCATCCAACTCGCAGATACAGTTTGATTTTTTAGCTTCTTTTTCTTCACTTGGCATTACGCCGGATCATGAACAAAGCTATTGGGATGCGAACTATACAACTTATTTACTGTTAAGAAATAAAAACGGTATTGCACAATTGCAGGCTAAGCTGCCTGCTTTTATGAAAAAGGAAATGCAAGGGCAGGGAGCTACTGTAAATTTTAATCTAGAGCCTTTTCAAAAGATACATTTATACTCGATGTATGACAGCTTTGTGCCTAACAACAGCATCACGTACATTTATATTCTTGCAGCAGTTGCTTTATTAATTCTTATCATTGCATGTTCTACCTATATCAACCTCAGCACAGCACGATCATTAGAAAGAGCAAGAGAAGTTGGCGTTCGTAAAGTAGTTGGCGCAGGCAAACAACAACTCTTTTGGCAGTTCATCAGCGAATCAGTTATCTTATGTTTATTAGCTGTAGTATTAAGCCTTATTTTATCAGCATTATCACTACCTGCATTTAACCAGTTAACCAATAAACAACTTACAACATCCGGCTTGCTTTCTTTGTCATTCATTTCATTTTCACTTGTGATTGCACTTTGCTTAAGCTTTATTGCAGGTATTTATCCGGCGCTGGTGCTTACAGGTTTTCAGCCGGTTAAAGTATTAAAAGGTTCATTCAAGAATACGGCATCAGGTCAGGGTTTAAGAAAGTCATTAATTGTTTTCCAGTTTGCAATTTCTGTGTTTCTGATTGTTTGCACATTTATCATACAACAGCAGCTGTATTTTATTCAGCATAAAAAGTTAGGATACGACCGTACGCATGTTTTGGTATTGCCGATGGATGATAAGATGCTTGCAAATATTAATGTTATCAAACAGGAGTTTAAGTCAAATGCTAATGTGCTTAATGTTTCAAGATGTGTTCGTTCACCGGTTGAAGGCGGTGGCGGTTACAATATGCGCTCAGCAATTATGCCTGATGATGAACAAGTTGCTGTAACTGCTAACCCTGTTGATGAAGATTTTATAAATACGGTTGGGCTTCAGCTTATAGCGGGAACAAACTTTACACAACAGGATGTAAAAGATGTTTCTTCTGACAGTCAAAACCTTAATGTGTATCATTTTATTTTAAATGAATCAGCAGCAAAACAATTAGGATGGACGCCACAAAAAGCTATCGGTAAAAAAATGTTTTTAGATAATTCACGCCCTGGTTATGTAAAAGGCGTTGTAAAAGATTTTAATTTTGAATCGTTACAATCTCCTATAAAACCATTTGTATTGTTCCCGGAAATTGAAGGAAGAGAACTGCTGATAAAAATAAATGGCCAGTATCTTTCGCAAACAATTTCTTTTTTACAGAATAAATGGAAAACGATTGTACCAAACCGACCTTTTGAATATAGTTTTCTTGATGAAGATTATAATAATTTGTATGATAATGAACTTAGATTAGGTAAAATAATGAACCTATTTTCATCCATTGCCATCATACTTGCCTGTATTGGCTTGTTTGGATTATCAACTTATTCTGCACAACAGCGCATTAAAGAAATTGGCGTTCGTAAAATATTAGGTGCTTCAGTCAGCAATATTGTTTTTGTTTTATCAAAAGATTTTATAAAGCTGTCTATACTTGCTATTGTAATTGCATTTCCGGTTGCATGGTGGGTAATGAATAGCTGGCTGCAGAGTTATCAATACCGAATCAATATTGAATGGCGTGTATTTATTATAACCGGGTTGATAACCATTTTAATTGCACTCGTAACAGTAAGTTTTCAGGCTATTAAAGCCGCTATAGCTAACCCAGTAAAGAGCTTAAGAACGGAATAAGTAATATGCGATGGACAATTTGAAAATGATAAATCAGACATTGAAGCCGTTCAGCTAATAACAGCTTATTTATAAGGGTTCAGAGAAATTAAAAAGGAACAAAGCGGTGATTTTTCCGCAATGTTCCTACAGGTGACCCCGCAGAGACTCGAACTCTGGACCCGCTGATTAAGAGTCAGCTGCTCTACCAACTGAGCTACGGAGTCAATTTATTTATACAACTTCTGATCATCTTTAACAACCATCAATTAAATCAGGGCTGCAAAAATAATTGATTGCAGTATTTTGCAGCTTAAATATTTAAATGGTTAATAATAAAATTATAATCATTACTGCGCCGTCTGGTGCCGGCAAAACATCTGTAACCAAATACCTGCTTTCAAAAATTAATGCACTTGCTTTTTCTGTTTCGGCCACTACAAGAAAACCACGCAGCAATGAAGTTGATGCAACAGACTATTATTTTATTACCGAAGACGCATTTCAAAAAAAAATTCATGATAATGCATTTATTGAATGGGAGATGGTATATGAAGGGAAATATTACGGCACATTTAAAGATGAACTTGAAAGAATTTGGAACGCTAATAAAATCCCTTTGCTTGATATTGATGTGAAGGGCGCAATACATGTGCAGAATCAATTTAATTCAGATTGCCTTACTATTTTTATTGAACCACCTTCTGTGGATGAGTTAAAAAACAGGTTGCAGGCAAGAGGCACGGAAAGCCTTGAAAGTTTGCAGACAAGATTGAATAAAGCAATTTTTGAACTGTCGTTTAAACATCAGTTTGATAAAATTGTTATCAACGATGATTTACAACGAGCCTGCCTTGAAACAGAAAAAATTGTGCATGATTTTTTAAGCCAATAAATATGTCTTCACTTAAAAATAAAACAGCTTTTATAACCGGTGCCAGCAGAGGAATTGGTAAAGCAATTGCACTGCGTTTGGCGCAGGAAGGTGTAAACATTGTTGTTGCAGCAAAAAGTATTGAAGAAGACCCAAGACTTGGCGGCACTATTTATTCTGTAGCAAATGAAATAGAAAAAGCAGGTGGCAAAGCGTTGGCTGTGCAATTAGATATTCGTAAAGAAGAACAAATAATTGATTCAGTTGAAAAAACAATAAAAACATTTGGTGGCATTGATATAGTTATAAACAATGCATCAGCCATTCAGTTAAGTAACACGGAACAATTAGATGCAAAACATTTTGATCTGATGCTTAATATAAATATCCGCGGCAGTTTTCTTGTTACAAAACATTGTATTAATGCTTTAAAGCAATCAAACAACGCACATATTCTTACACTTTCTCCGCCGGTAAATTTGAGTGAAAAATGGTTGAAGAATCATATTGCTTATACAATAGCAAAATATAGTATGAGCATGATGGCACTTGGCTGGGCAACAGAGTTAAAAAAGTACAACATTGCATCAAACACATTATGGCCGGCTACAACAATCGCAACGGCTGCGGTTAAAAATTTATTGGGCGGAGAAGCATTAATTAAGATGAGCCGCAACCCGCAGATTATGGCAGATGCAGCTTATTTTATCTTAAGTAAAAATTCTTCAGAATGTTCAGGTAATAATTTTATAGATGAAGAAGTTTTAGCGGCAGACGGCATTACAGATTTTGATAAATATGCTGTAACACCTGGCGATAAATTATATCCTGATCTTTTTTTATAAGAATGAAATTGGTTTAAATAAACATTTGCTGCAATAGCACTAAACATCAAACTGTCTTAAGTGATGATCAAGATGTTTATAGCCAAGATTGCCCCATTCATCAGCTGCCAATTTACCAAAGAAAGGATGTGGTCTTGAAGCCATTTCATTTTTATCTGTATTAAAAAACTTTTGTATTGCATCTTTCAAACCCTGCTGATTGTCATAAAAATCAGGCGTTTCTTTTATTACAAAGCTCTTGTCAGTAGGAAGATTTTTTTGAAAAACGTAATCTTCTTTTATCATTTTATTTTTAAAACGTTTGCCTAACAATTTTCCTATAAAACTATGTTTGGATTTTGTTTCACCTAATGCAATTTTTACGGGAACTATACAATGTGCCAGCATTTGTGATACATTCATTTTTCCCCACATTGGCTTAGAGCCAGGATGCAGTTCATCAATCCTGTTTATAATTTCATCTTTATCAGCTTCATTAAAAAGATTATTCATTGCAATATATTAAATGGATAAACCTACCAAATAAAAAAGCTTCGCATAGCGAAGCCTTTACTTATAATTTTTCAAATCAAATAGAAAGCATGCTCATGTATTTTGCATCTGCTTTTGCACTATCAAGTTCTGTGCTGTTATCGTAGCGTTCCTGTTCAATAATAAAATATTCCATACCGTTTTCTTTTCCTACAGTAAGAATTTTTGGAAAATCAATTGAACCTTGCCCTGCTATGCACGATGCATCTTTCTCATTTGTATTTTTCATTCTGTCTTTTACATGGCCAAGCCTAAAACGGTTTTTATACTTTTTTAAGTAAGCGATTGGATCAGCACCTGCAGTTACCACCCAATAAATATCCATTTCAAAATCAACTGTATCAGGGTTTGTATTGGTGATCATTACATCAAGCGGAATTTGGCCATCAACAGGTACAAATGGGTAATCATGATTATGATAGGCGAAGCGTATTCCGTTCTTTTTGCATATTTCACCTTTTGCATTAAAATCGTCTGCTATCTTTTTAGAATCATCAATTGTTTTTTGCGGGCCTATGTACGGACAAATTAAATACTTCATTCCTATTGAAGCAGCATCGGCAGCTTTCTTCTCAAAGTCTTTATTAAAATTACAATGGCTTGAAATTATCTTCATGCCTAGCCCGTCAACATAGCTTTTAAATTCTGCAGGAGTCATTCCCCAAAACATACCTTTATCACCTTCAAAGCTTTCAATTTGCGTATAGCCAAAAGAAGCTAATTGTTTTATTACACCTTTTGGGTCTTTAGGCATTTCATCTCTTACAGTGTATAATTGAACACCATAATTTTTAAGTTTTAAACTGCCTGCGAATAATTCGTTGCTGCTTATTAAACCCGCAGCTGCTAACAAGCCTGAAGTTTGTATAAATTTTCTTCTTGATACTGGCATTTGTTTCAATTATATGAGTGCTTTAAAATTATTCATGATTAATTATTTTTGTCCTTCTCTGTAAAAAATGTTTTTTAAGTTGCCCATGCTTTATCACCCTTTTTATAAGGGATGCATCCTTCATAACGGCCGGGCACAGCTACATAACGTAATGCCTGTGTAGCGCCTGGTTTGGAAGTAAAATATCCCCAAAGCGTTAACTGTTTCATCATGCCAAAATAATGAGGGTCTTCACTCGCATCACGTTTATATGTTCCGGCATCCATTTCCACTTTGCGTTTGTGCTTCTCGTCATCAGTCATCTTGCTTGCTTTGTCTGCAATTGCTTTATCATGATCTTTTGCCTCTTTATCAAGCGCAACAAGCAGATCATGTTTTTGATCTGAAGAAAGATCCATAAAAGATTTATCAAACTTCTTTTTTGATGCATCATTTAACTTGCCGATGCCATCGGTAAAAGCACGTTGATCATCTTCGGTATAACAATCAGTAACAATTGTTTTCATAAACTGACCGATTTGCGCAGCTTTTGCGCCAGGCGATGCTGCAGTAGTTGGCAAGATGGTATCGCCAACTTCATCAAGCAGGGCAATATCATTGGCTGCAAACAAACCTTCTTTTGCAGGTGTAGTTTTACAACCGGAGAGAAATGCTTCCGCACCGATAATAGTTCCCCCAAAAATCAGTGCCACACGTGATAAGGCTTCTCTTCTGTTCATAATATGTGTTTTATAGTTAATTTACTTTTGACTTCGTTTAAATATTTCCTTTCTTTAATTCTTCCACTGCATGATTAGCAGCTCTTGCTGTTAATGCCATGTAAGTTAATGATGGATTCTGACAGGCGCTTGAAACCATACAAGCTCCGTCTGTAACAAAAACATTTTGCGCATCCCAAACCTGGTTCCACTTGTTCAGCACAGAAGTTTTAGGGTCATTCCCCATTCTCGCTGAACCCATTTCATGAATGCCATCGCCAATCTCATGGCCATTATCCCATGAATTGATGTTTTTCACACCACTGGCTTCCATCATAGCAACCGCTTCTTCTTTCATAGCAATACGCATTTTTAATTCATTATCCTTTAACTCTGCATCCATTGCTAAAACAGGCAAGCCCCATTTATCTTTTTTATTTTTATCAAGTGAAATTTTATTTTCATGATAAGGAAGCAGTTCTCCAAAACCTGTCATACCGATTGTCCAGCCACCGGGTTCTGTTAATGCATCTTTGTAAGCACCGCCAATACTTAATTCAGCAACGCTGCGGCTCCAGCTTTCACGGCTTCCGCCACCCTGGTATCCAAAGCCACGCAAAAAATCTCTTTTATCATTAAATAAATTTGCAAAGCGAACTATATAAAAACCATTAGCCCTTCTTCCATAATAATACTTGTCTTCATAACCATCAATGGTTCCGCCGGCGCCAACATTATAATGATGATCCATAATGTTATGACCCAGTTCACCACTGCTGCTGCCTAAACCATCGGGCCATATGTTGGTTGCAGAATTCATTAACACCCAGGCACTGTTTAATGCTGATGCGTTTACAAAAACTATTTTAGAATGATATTGATAAGTTTGATTGTTCTCTGCATCTAATATCTCAACACCGGTTGCTCTTTTTGTGTCTTTATCAAACAAAACTTTTGTAACAATGCTCCATGGCCGCATGGTTAAATTTCCTGTTTTCATTGCTGCAGGAAAGGTAGAAGATTGCGTACTAAAGTAAGCACCGAAAGGGCAACCTTCCCAACAACGATTGCGAAATTGACAATTGGTTCTGCCAGGTAAAGGCTTAGTAATATTAGCGGTTCTGCCAATAATCATGCTGCGTTTAAATTTTTCTTTTATGCGTGCCGATACATCTTTCTCAACGCAAGTCAGCTCCATCGGCGGCATAAAATGACCATCAGGTAATTGCGGTAAATTTTCTGATGAACCGCTAACGCCTATAAATTCTTCCACATGATTATACCATGGCTCAATATCTTTATAACGAATGGGCCAGTCTATTGCCCAGCCATCTTTTGCATTGGCATTAAAATCAAAATCACTCCAGCGATAGCTTTGCCTGCCCCATAAAATAGAACGGCCACCAAACTGGTAAGCCCGCCACCATTTAAACGGTTTTGTTTCTACATAAGGCGCTTCAACATCATTCGCCCAATAATCTATAATAGGTTCCGAAGTGCCCCATGTTCTTGCAATAACCGGATGCCTTTTTAATTCATCCTGCGTTACTCTGCCGTGATGCGGGAACTCCCAAATATCCAATGGTGCAGATTTATAATCTTTGATGTGTTCAAAGTTTCTACCACGTTCAAGCATTAAAACTTTTAAGCCATTTTCCGTTAGTTCTTTTGCAGCCCAGCCACCACTAATACCAGAACCAATCACAATAGCATCATACTTATTTTGCTGTTGTGCTTTATTGTTGATATGTAGAGTATCGCCAGGCATTATTAATTATATATTCTGCTTTTTTAATTCTTCAACTACGTGATTGCAAGCTCTTGCCGTTAACGTCATATACAAAATGCTGGGGCTTTGATTGCCCGTGCTTGTCATACATGCTCCGTCTGTAACAAAAACGTTTTTGCAATGGTGTAATGCATTCCATTTATCAAGCATAGATGTTTTAGGATCTGCACCCATTCTGCATCCACCCATTTCATGAATGTCTAATCCCGGAGCTTGTTTACTATCTGAATGCTGTAAATTTTTTGCACCAGCCTTTGTAAACATTTCTTCTGTCTGTACAAAAAAATCGTTCAGCAACTTCTCGTCGTTATCATCATATTCAACTGATGTTATTAATTGAGGAATTCCCCATGGATCTTTTTGATCTTTGCTTAAACGCACATGATTTTTTTCTTTAGGAATAGTTTCACCTTGTAAATATGCATAAACGTTCCATGGCCCCGGTTCTGTCATTGATTCTTTATACGCTGCTCCAATTTGCTGCGGATATGTTTCGCCATTATATCTGTCACGATGCGCACCTGCATAAGTTGTATATCCACCCAAAAAATCTGTATCTATTGTATGTAGGTTTCGGTAATTGGCAATGATGGCATCTGTTGGATTTCTGCCGTAATAATAAGTATCAGTAAAACCATCAATCGTTCCGTTTATCCAGCCACGATAATTGTGGTGACAAATATATTTTCCAAGAACGCCGCTATCATTTCCCAAGCCATTTGGAAAGCGGCCTGATGTGGAATTGAGTAAAATAAGATTGCTGTTTAAAGCCGATCCATTCACAAAAATTATTTTGGCGAAATACTCTGTTGATTGTTTTGTATTGGTATCTATAACACGAACGCCGGTTGCTTTTTGTTTTTGTTCATCATACACAATAGAGTGTACAACAGAGAAAGGGCGTATAGTTAAGTTGCCCGTTTTTGCAGCCCAGGGCAACGTTGATGAATTAGAGCTAAAGTAACCTCCAAAAGGGCAACCTCTTGTACAAAGATTTCTTGCCTGGCATTTGCCACGGCCTTGGTCAAGATGTATTTGATTTGGCTGCGTTAAATGCGCCCAGCGTGCATGCACAAAATAACGGTTACCATAATTTTTTAAGATACTTTCTTTTAAATGCTGTTCAACTTTATTTAATTCAAACGGCGGAAGAAACTCACCATCAGGCATTGCTTCTAAACCATCTTTATTGCCACAAACACCAATAAATTTTTCAACATGAGAATACCATGGCGCAACATCTGCATAACGAATTGGCCAATCCCAGCCATAACCAAAACGTTGCGGGCCGGTAAATTCAAAATCGCTCCAACGTTGTGTGCATCTACCCCAGGTTAAGCTTTTGCCGCCAACCTGGTAACCTCGGATCCAGTCAAAAGGCTTTTCCTGTATATATGGATGTTCTTTATCCTTTACAAAAAAATGAGCAGCGGTTTCATCAAATGCATAACACCTTGACATTACAGGATTATCTTTTCTTTGTTTTTCCGGTAATTGTTCATGGTGTTTAAATTCCCAAGGATCAAGATTGGCAGTTGGATAATCTTTGATATGCTTTACATCACGGCCACGCTCAAGTACTAATGTTTTTAAGCCATGCTCACATAATTCTTTCGCAGCCCAGCCACCGCTGATGCCACTGCCAATTACAATAGCATCATATGTGTTTTTTTGAACACCACCTGAATTAATATGTAATGTATCGCCCGGCATAATTAATTTGAGAATTTGAAAATGTGCCAATTAGCTTTGAAGCATAATTCAAATTAACTCATCCGCAAATTTTTAAATTAAATGTTTTGTTTTTTCAATTCACTTACAGCATGGTCTGCAGCACGTGCTGTAAACGCCATATAAGTAAGTGATGGATTACAGGAATTTGCACTTGCCATAAACGAACCATCTGTTACAAAAACATTTTGCGCATCCCAAACCTGGTTATATTTATTTAATACGGATGTTTTTGGATCTGCACCCATACGTGCTGTTCCCATTTCATGAATGCCACGGCCAGGCGTTCCGTCACCATCATAACCATGTACATCTTTTACACCGGCAACAGTAAGCATTTCAACCGCATCATTCAGCATGTCTTTACGCATTTTTAATTCGTTATCTCTTAATTCAACATCAAACGCAAGTACATTTAAACCCCACTTATCTTTTTTGTTTTTATCAAGAGTTACTTTATTTCTATGATCTGCCAGCATCTCACCAAAACCTCCGATTCCCATTGTCCAGTTGCCGGGTTCGGTTAAAGCATCTTTCAATGTACCGCCAATCTGCATTTCAGCAATTTCACGGCTCCATCCCTGCCTGCTTCCACCACCCTGGTAACCAAAGCCACGCAAGTAATCTCTCTTATCACCAAAATAATTTCTGTAGCGCGGAATGTAAACACCATTTGGCCTGCGGCCGTAATAATATTTATCTTCATAACCATCGACCGAACCTGATGCGCCAACACCGAGATGATGATCCATCACGTTATGGCCAAGCTCACCGCTGCTGCTGCCCAAACCATCAGGCCAAACATCAGTAGCTGAATTCATCAGTATCCAGGCACTGTTAAACGTAGATGCATTTAAAAAAACAATCTTTGATTTATATTGATACGTTTGATTATTCTGCGCATCTAATATTTCTACACCCGTTGCTTTTTTAGTGTTTTTATCATACAAGATCTTTGTAACAATACTCCATGGACGAACGGTTAAGTTACCAGTTTTCATAGCCGCCGGCAATGTAGAAGATTGTGTGCTGAAGTAACCACCAAACGGGCAACCCAGCCAGCATTTATTTCTGAACTGGCAATTGGTTCTTGCCTGTATTGGTTTGGTGATATTTGCTGTACGGCCAATGATCATGGCACGGCTGCCTTTATAATGATCTTTAATACGTGCTGCAACATCTTTCTCAACGCAAGTCATATCCATTGGCGGCATAAACTTTCCATCGGGCAGTTGTGGTAAGCCATCAGTGTTTCCGCTGATGCCTGCAAACTCTTCCACATAATCATACCAGGGCGCAATTTCTTTATAACGAACCGGCCAGTCAATAGCAATACCATCTTTTGCATTAGCATCAAAATCCCAATCGCTCCACCGATAGCTTTGCCTGCCCCACATTAAAGAACGGCCGCCAACATGATAACCGCGAAACCAGTCAAACCGTTTTACTTCTGTGTAA
>CAZZXW010000005.1:14502-25415 GCA_964658095.1 uncultured Parafilimonas sp.
TCCTGCTCATTCACCCACCAGTCAACATTAGTTTCATTCAAAGGATAATCGCGCTTTAAAACGGGATGTGTTTTGATCATTTCCTGCGTTCTGTTGCCGCGGTGCGGAAACTCCCAGGGGTCTTTGTTGGTATTGGTATAGCCTGTTATATGTTTAATATCCATGCCACGTTCAAGCATGATAACTTTCAATCCTTTTTCAGAAAGTTCTTTAGCAGCCCAGCCACCGCTGATGCCCGAGCCAATTACAATTGCGTCAAAAACATTGTCAGCCATTATTTTAGTTTTATTGTTTTAAAAGTTTTGGAGTTCATAGTTTCAGAGTTTCAATAGTTAAACAACATTAAAACATTGTAACTTTTGAACTTTACACATCACATATTTCAACAGCTTCTTTTAAAGAATCTAATTTATTTGGATAAGTAGGTACAAATTCCTGTGCTACATAGCCTTTATAACCTGTTGCCACAATCGCTTTCATAACTGCCGGATAATATAATTCCTGCGTATTATTTATCTCGTGCCTGCCCGGTATTCCGCCAGTATGAAAATGAGCGATATATTGATGATAATCTGTAATGTTTCTTATAATATCACCTTCCTGTATCTGCATGTGATAAATATCAAACAGCAATTTAAAATTATTTGAGCTTACTCTTTTACATAATTCTGCACCCCATTCTACATGATTGCACATATAATCTTTATGATCAATCTTGCTGTTCAGCAATTCCATAACCATCGTAACGCCATTCTGTTCAGCAACAGGTAAAATTTTTTCCAATGCTGTTTTGCAATTTTTCATACCTGTTTCATCATCCATGCCTCTGCGCGTACCGGTAAAACAAATAAGATTTTTATAACCGGCTTTCGCCATGATTGGAATTGTTTCAAGATATTCTTTAATAAGCTCATCATGGTTGGCCGGATCATTCAAACCATTATACAGATCATTTTTGCCCGAGGTATAACACATAGAACTATATATGCCATGCTTTTGCAATGTGGGCCAGTCTTCAGGCTTAACAAGATCAATAGCGCTGAGACCAAGTTCTTTTACAGCGTTACATAAGGCGTCTAAAGAAAGATAATCAAACGTCCACCTCGAAACAGAATGATTGATGTTGCCTTTTAATTTCAATGATTGAATTTTATCTCCTGTGCCTGCTTCACCTGCAAAAAGTTTTGTTACCGGTAAGGCAACTGAAGCTGCTGCCATGTTCTTTATTACTGTTCTTCTATCTGTCATTTATTGATCTTCGTATGGATTAGCAATGGCTGCATTTACAACAGGCAGCGGCTTTGTATTTTTTGATCGCATGTATACAAATAACACTGCAAATGCTGCAATTAATATCAAAGGAATAGTAAGCGTTGTATTAATAATATGCGGGCCTGCAAGCGATTTTGCATTGTTTAACGCATTCGCCATATCCGAACCTGCTGGCGCACTATTATAGGCAGAAAGATTAGCGCCTGCAGGCAATTGAGAAGCTACAAGCCTGTCATAATATCCTCCCATAAAAATCATATAAACAGATACGGCAAACATACCGGCACCACCCATAAAGTTTAAACCAACAGCACCCGTTTCAGGCAAGTTTTCTGCAACAAAACCAATCATAGTTGGCCAGAAATAACAAACACCCATACCAAAAACAATTGCACCAACAAACAACATATTTCCTGTTGAATGGCCTAATAAATATAAACCCAGCGAAGCAAGAATAGCAGACATTAATAACACACCTTGCGGCGAAAGTCGGTGCACAACAGGCTCAGCCAAACCACGGCCCAGTACCATCACACCGGTTTCTAATGTTAGTAATAAAATAGCGTTATCAGTAACATTCTTCAGCAACACATCAATCCATTGGCCGGTAAATAATTCTGTGATGGCAGTGCCAAACATCAGTATAATCATAACTATAAACAATGGCTTTAATAACGACTTATACATTTGAGATGTACTGATGCCGCTTGCCACACGTTCTGTAACAGGAAAGTGCAGTTTAAGAAACAGGAAACCGTATAGTAAGGTTGGGATAAACATAATGCCAACCAGCAACCTCCAGTTAGACAAATAAATAGAATCGGGAATATTTACACCAAAGAAGCGCACAATTAAAGTACCTATAACAATACCACCGGGAAACCAAAGATGAAAATAATTTAACCTCGTTGTTTTGTTAGTGGTGTAAAGGCTTGCCACCAAAGGGTTACAGGCAGCTTCAACCAAACCATTGCCCATGCCAATTAATAATGTTGAAATAAACAGCGGCCAAAATCCGCTGGCAATAATGGTTAAAAAAATTCCAACTGCATGAAATATAAATGCGCCTACCAGTAATTTCTTCATCCCGATAATATCAACCACCATTCCGCCAATAACAATCGCCAGCGGAAAGCCCCAGAACGCAGTGCTGGTGATAATACCAATTTCTTCCTGTTTTAACCCAAATTCATGCGCCCAGGTATTTAAAAGCCCGGCACGGATACCGAAAGAAAGTGATGTAACTAAAAGCGCTGTACAGCTTGCAATAAATAGTTGGTTTCGTTTAATAGTTGGCATCTGCGTTAGAATTTTATCAATGAAATAAACTACTCAACAATATGCGTTAAATGTAGCACTTATTATATTTCAAAATATAAAACGAAAAACTTTTTACATAATTGGATAAATTTATGCATCTCGTTTATTTTGCATGCGGGCTTGCATATAAAATACAATCAAAATTGCTTCACTTAAAAAATTATAGTTAATGATACATCGTAAATTAAGAATGGGTATGATTGGCGGCGGTAAAGATGCTTTTATTGGTGCCGTACACCGGCTTGCATTAAACATGGATGGATTGATTGAAATAACCTGCGGTGCATTAAGCCATGATGCAACAATTGCAAAAGAGTCCGGTGAAATGTTGTTTCTTCCACAAGACAGAATTTATACAAGTTATGATGAACTGTTTGAAAAAGAAAGTAAGCTGCCGGAAGATAGGCGCATTGATTTTGTAAGTATTGTTACACCCAATTTTGTGCATTTCGATCCTGCGATAAAAGCTTTGGAACATGGCTTTAATGTAGTGGTTGAAAAACCCATGACGTTTACATTAGATGAGGCAAAGCAACTGCAAAAGAAAGTGGAAGAAACGGGTTTGTCACTTTGCTTAACGCATACGTATTCAGGTTACCCGATGGTGAAGCAGGCAAGAGAAATGTTTAAAGCAAACACGTTTGGAAAAATAAGAAAGATATTGGTTGAATATCCACAGGGCTGGTTAAGTAAATTAAGTGAGCGTGAAGGCAATGCACAGGCAGCCTGGAGAACCGATCCAAAGAAAAGTGGTAAAGCCGGTGCCATGGGTGATATTGGTACACATGCAGCACATCTTGCAGAATATATCTCAGGCTTAAAAATTACAAAACTTTGTGCTGATCTTAATATTATGGTTGAAGGTAGAGCGCTTGATGATGATGGAAATGTTTTATTAAAATTTGATAATGGTGCTGCAGGAGTATTAACAGCTTCGCAAATAGCAGCAGGAGAGGAGAATGCATTAAAGATCCGCATTTATGGTGAAAAAGGTGGCATTGAATGGGCGCAGATGGAACCCAATACTTTGCTTGTAAAATGGCTTGATAAACCTGCGGAAATATATCGTGCAGGTCAGGCTTATCTTACTGATATTGCTAAAGCAAATTGCAGAACACCGGGCGGCCATCCTGAAGGTTATTTAGAAGCTTTTGCCAATATTTATAGAAATTTTGCGCAAAGCTTAATGGCAAAAATGAATGGTGAAACACCAACTGCAGCCATGCTGGATTATCCAAAAGTAGATGAAGGCGTTAGAGGCATGGCTTTTATTGATAATGTGGTAGCATCTGGTAAAAGCGATAAAAAGTGGACTGAGTTTATAGTATAGATAAAGCGTAATTACGTGTAAGCTATAATAACTTCTTATACCTTATTTCTTCATAGCACGTATGCTGATAGCTGTTATCATTGCACCGGTTAAGTACCAGGCTATTGTAAGTGCTTTGGTTCTTATGCTTCTTGTTACCGGTGCATCACTCAAGCCAAGAGGTTTCGTAAGTGTAAGCGCACCAACACCAGCAGCAGAGCCCAGTACGGCTGCCCGCAGATAAATATTTTTCTTTTTACCAAAACCAATAAGGGAGTAATACAAAGCATTACTCACTATATCAACTGATAAAGTGGCTGTATATAAATTGTCGCCTTTGGGCGGTTCTTTGCCTACCTGTTTTGTTATTTTGGTAAGCACTTCTTCGCCTATAAGGTCAACACGTGGTGCTTTTGCATCAATGCGTTTATAAGTTTCGTGCAGAATGTTTAAGGCAACTGCCCCTGCCAAACCACCTAAGATATTTTTCATAATGTATGTATGTACAGTTAATTAATATTGTTGCAAGCAGAATATTATTTTATACTTAAAGCCAATGCGCTCCAGTCATAATCACCAAAACCTTTATTCATCAGCTGTTGATACTCCTGCTGAATTAAATTACCCAGCGGCATGTTGGCATGTACCGTTGCTGCCTGTGTTTTTATTAAGGTAGCATCTTTTAAACCCAGCTCCAGGCTAAAAGCAGCCGGCTTAAATGTTTCGTTTAATACAAGGTTGCCGTAGTTAATATAGATGCCGCAATTAAAAAGGGTAGAAGTAAGCATCTTCATTAATTGCTTTTCATCAATACCACTTTTCTGCGCCAGCGAAATGCTTTCAGACATAGATTGCAACGCCGCCTGAATCATATAGTTTGTACACAGCTTTGCTACATTTGAGCCGCCCGGTTCATTTCCGTATTTCCAAATATTTATGCCACCTGCATCTTGCAGTAATGGCTTTATTTGATTTATAATTGCTTCATCTCCTGATACCATAAAGTTCAGCTTTTTATCTTTCGCCGCTTCAGGTCGCCCTGCAACAGGACAGGCAATGTAATGGCTGTGATTTTGCGCATGCAGTTTATATAAAGCCTCGCTGGTAGCCGGTAATATGGTGCTCATAGAAACATGAATGCCACCCGGCTTCATATTTTCTACAATACCTTCTTTACCTTCCGTAATTTCTTTAATAGCCGCATCGTTTGAAACGATAGTAAAAATAATGTCGCAGGCAGTTGCCAATTCTTTTACACTGTTGCAAACTTTTGCGCCTTTTTCTGCCAGCGGTTGTGTTTTTGCTGCAGTGCGGTTATAAACATACATGGTTGCATGTTGCTCCAGTAAATTCTCTGCGATAGGCATACCCAGGTTACCTAAACCTATAAAACCAATTTGCATACACTTTTATTAATAAATTGAAAGCTGCAAAAATGGTGCGGCAAAGCGGTTAACGGCTGATATTATGTATTATATCCAAACCCTGCAAAGAGCAATGCCACAGTATTATTTATGCTGCGGTAATTATACTTGGTTAAGCAATGCTTCGGGCAAAGTGTTACGGGCTATGACTCGCAATTCAAGAGTGCTAAATAAAATTGATTCCAATATCAGCAGTCATACGCAGGATATGTTTTTTATCATCTTAAAGATGAAAAAGAAACAGGTTGTAGAAGTTGACGAAAGAATAAATTATACTAAGCTTGCCATTCTTACAGTTACAATCCTTGAACATAAAATTATATGGCTTCATTTATCAAACATAAATATAAAAAGATGGAAGCATTTTTTTTAAGTTTTATGCCTGATGATTTGCAACTGGAAATACACACATTGTTCTCCCGGGTTACACAAAAAAACTGATAAAAGGGTGTTGCGTCAAGCTTTTTAATAATTAATAGTTAGGGTTCAGCATAACGTGGTTACCTTTTAATTTTGTGGCATTATATTATATCTCTTTCAATAAAATTTTATGAAAGAAAAGAATAAAAAAGATGACTATCGTAAAACGCAAGCAGCCAGTTCACCCGGTTCTATGGGTGAAGAAGTAAACCGCAAAAAGAATGAAGTAGTAAACGGAAAAGAAGAAACTGCAAACACAACAGCGCAGGAAGAAGGATTAAATGAAGCAAAATCACCTGGCAGTGCAGGCGCTTTTGAAGGTTTTGAAGATACAGAGCGATAGTGTTGCACTTTATGTTACCATTAAATAAAACAGTTCTTGTATTAGGTGCCAATTCAGATGTGGCGAAAGAGGCAATTAAATTATATATCAAAGATGGCAACAAAGTAATTGCAGCTTCAAGAAGCATAGATGCATTGAAAGCGTTTGGCAAACAGCAAGAATTTAATAACGATACATTCATCGTGCAGTATTTTGATGCGGCTGCCTTTGATACGCACAAAAGTTTCTACGATAAGCTCCCTTTCAAACCAAATATTGTATTATATGCTGCAGGCTTTTTACGCAATAACGAGGCAGCCATGCTGGATTGGGAAGGCAGCTTCCAAATGATGAAAGTACACTACAGCGGCGCTGTATCTATCCTGAATATTATTGCCACAGACACATCCAATAAAAGCCTTGAGAAGATAATTGGTTTATCGTCACTTTCAGGTGTGCGTGGCCGTAAGAGCAATTTTATTTATGGCAGCACCAAGTCTGCCTTTACACAATACCTGGCAGGTCTGCGGCAATATTTATTTGCACGCCATATTAGTGTGCATGTAATTGTTGCGGGTTATATACGCAGTAAAATGACCGCGGGACTTAACCTGCCTGCATCTCTTATGCTTGAACCGGAATTTATTGCACGGGCTGTAGTATATACACCCAAACGTTTTATCATTGTTCCCGGCTTTAAATGGAAACTGATCTATGCCGTTTTAAAACTGATGCCGGAAAGGCTGGTTGCAAAGCTTCCTTAAGATAACTTGCTAAGTTTAAGTGATTTGAAATAACGCTTTAATAATGAGCATTGTTGTTACAACTGTGTAATGGCTTTGAAAGCTTGAGGTTTAGATTTATAATTTTTTCCAGCAGCTATAAATTGCCAGCACAATAATTTCATCATTGATGAAACATGTTAAGGTTAACTATTTAACCTGTAACCTCATTAAGGTCTTTTAAAAAAGTATCAAGTTGCCTTTGCAGAGTTCTACATTTGCGTGCTGAAAAAATTTACTGTATCGCTTAATTAAACCGGTTTAGAATGATTTTCTTTAGCTTGTTGTTTAAGCAGTTGGGTATTTAAATCTTTACCTAAACTTGTAAGTTCAACATTATTTACAATGCCGTTTATTTTGTTGATGGTGATCCATTTAAATTCCTGCAATCTTTCATACAGCGCAACATCTTTTAAATCTTCTTTACCGGCTGCAATAAGCAGGATGGTATCGTTTCTTTCTTTAGTAGTATAGATCATATTTTTTGTTAACTGTGTAATGTATGCTAAACAGGCGGTAGTTTTTAAGATATAAATTATTAATCCTGTCAAACGCAAAACATTAACGTAAAGCCGTTTGGTTAAAGATTACATTACATACAATTGCCGATAAAACAACAATTTATGTATGGCTGAAGATAATAGTGAAGATATTTTCAATGCTAATAAAAGCACAAAAATGGTAAAAGAATTATCGCTGATTAAAAGTGGAATAGTTAACATGCCTGTTTATTTTAAAGCAGACATTATTATATCTTATTTAAAAAATCATTGTATAAAAAATGACTGGATTAAAGCCAACCCTGAGCTTGTAGCATTATTACTTTCAGGCCGTTTTGTAACTACATATATTGAAGCACTGTTCGACTTTTGTCGTATGAAACCAGCTTACAGCAAAGGGTTTGAAAGTTATATAAAATATAATTGCTGAAGCATTCCTATAAATAAAAAAGAGAGTAGTTAGCTCTCTTTTAAAATTACTTCCAAAAGTTATCAGCTCTTTTAAAGGCCGGTCTTTCTTTAAGCTTTGCCAGGTTAACGTTTAATGATCTGCCTTCAACTGCAAAACCATTTAGCTTATTAATGGCAGTTGTTCCTTCAGATTCATTGGGCATTTCAACAAAGCCAAATCCTTTACTTTTATTGGTGTCTCTGTCCGTAATTACTCTTGCTGAAGTTACTTCTCCGAAGGCTGCAAAAAAACCTTTTAGATCTTCGTTTCCTAAATGGAAACCAAGATTTGAAACATAGATGTTCATTTCTTTTTTTGATTGATTAATTAAAAATTATTTGAGAAAGGACAATGTAAAAAAGAGAAGCTGTATGCAGTGTTACTGAAGCAGAATTTCGGTTAATTATACGTATTGTAATAACTCAAACATGAGCAATGAAGATAAACTACTAATTGGTAACAGCTTCTTTTATTAAGCAATTGTTTGTTAAAGTGAAGTTTGATTTATGATTGTGCATGAGAGAAATGCATGTAATCAAACAAAAATTAAACTGCAAAAATTATCTTTATAAACCATAATTTCTATATTGCCAGAATCTGATGATGCTTAAATATTTATTATAATGACAACACTTAAAGGTCCCGCAATTTTTCTTGCACAGTTTATGGGCGATGAAGCGCCATTTAATAATTTAAAAACTATTTGCGAATGGAGTAAAAGCCTTGGCTTTGTTGGCGTACAAATTCCAACTTGGGATGCCCGTTGCATTGACTTACAAAAAGCTGCTGAAAGCAAAACCTATGCAGATGAATTAAAAGGAACCATTAATGAATGTGGATTAGAGATAACGGAATTATCAACACATTTACAAGGCCAGTTGGTAGCAGTACATCCGGCTTATGATGTGTTGTTTGATGGCTTTGCACCTGAACAATTACGCAACAATCCAAAAGCAAGAACTGAGTGGGCGGTGAATCAATTAAAGTTTGCAGCAAAGGCCTCTCAAAACCTGGGTTTAAATGCGCATGCAACTTTTAGTGGCGCCTTGTTATGGCATACAGTTTATCCATGGCCGCAACGCCCTGCAGGTTTGGTGGAAACAGGTTTTACAGAACTTGCAAATCGCTGGCTGCCTATCTTAAATTATTTTGATGAATGCGGTGTGGACTCGTGTTATGAAATTCATCCTGGCGAAGATTTGCATGATGGCATTAGCTATGAAATGTTTTTAGAAAAAGTGAATGATCATGCACGTGCCTGTTTGTTATATGATCCTTCTCATTTTGTATTGCAGTGTTTAAATTATCTTGAATACATTGATAATTATCATGAACGCATCCGCATGTTTCATGTAAAAGATGCAGAGTTTAACCCAACAGGTAAGCAAGGTGTATATGGCGGTTACCAGGGCTGGGTTGACAGGGCAGGAAGATTCCGTTCATTGGGTGATGGGCAGGTTGATTTTAAATCTGTCTTTAGTAAACTGGCGCAATATAATTTTAAAGGCTGGGCAGTAATGGAATGGGAATGTGCATTAAAACACCCGATTGATGGCGCCACTGAAGGCGCAAAATTTATTAAAGAACACATCATTCATGTAACAGAAAAAGCCTTTGACGACTTTGCTTCCACTGGTGCAGATGAAAATTTAAACAGGTTGGTATTAGGATTGCAGTAGTATAAAAAATTCTATGATGAGATACCTTCTATTTTTTGTAATCTTAATAGTACTTGCGTCATGTAAAGGCGGTACCGGTAAAACGGAGAAAACAGATTCTGCAACAGCAGTTGGTTTGCAGCCAATCGTAAACAATGGCGGCACAAACATAGATTCTGCAAATGAAACCGGTGACCGGTTAATTGCTGCAAACGATTGTTTAACCTGTCATCAGATCAATACAAAAGGCTTTGGGCCTTCTTATCTTCAGGTGGCAAACCGGTATGAAAACAATGAAGGCAATGTTGCTAATCTCGCAGATAAAATAAGAAAGGGTGGCAGAGGCTTATGGGGACAAAATTATATGACGCCACATCCTACCGTATCAGATAAAAACGCAAGAATAATGGTACGTTATATTTTATCATTAAGAAATACTTCAGCAGATTCTGCAAAATAATTTGGTTGATTACTTGTCATCAATACATTTGTAACAACATTATAATCAAAATAAAAGATTCAGATGAAAAAATATTTTATAATTATTGCTATGCTTGCAGTAACGGCCGCATGCAATAACAGTAGCAGCAGTAGTAATAGCAGTGATACTTCAGCTTCATCATCCGCAAACGATCCTTCATCAAATCCTGACTATCAAAAAGGGCTTGCATTAGTTAGTACAAATGATTGTTTAGGTTGCCATAAAGTGTCTGAAAAACTTACCGGCCCTGCTTACCAGGATGTAGCTAATAAATATGAAAATACTGATGCGAATGTAAAAAAGCTTGCCGCAAAAATTATTGCCGGCGGTAAAGGTGTTTGGGGCGATGTTGCTATGACGCCGCATCCGGCACTTGCTGAAGCAGATGCAGAACAAATGGTAAAATATATTTTGTTATTAAGAACAAATAAATAATGAAAGCACTACTAACAATTGCATCAACCATAATAATTTTTGCTGCATGTAATTCTGCATCAAGTAATAAAACAACCGCTACTGTAGATGCATCAACAGATAGTATGAATGCAACGTCTGTAAAAGGTTCAGACACCGGTTCAATATCTTTATTTGACGGCACAACATTAAAGGGCTGGCATACTTTCGGGTCTGATAGTGTTGGCAGTGCATGGAATGTTGACAGCGGCGCAATTCATCTTAATTCATCTGCAAAAAAAGGTTATCAAACTTCAGGCGGCGGAGATATCGTAACAAATGACAGCTTTTCAAATTTTGATCTTACGCTCGACTGGAAAATTGCAAAAGGCGGGAACAGTGGTATTTTAATTTATGTTCAGGATGATAAAGCAAAGTATGAAGAAACCTGGCATACAGGCCCTGAAATGCAGGTATTGGATGATGAACGCAATGATGACCGCCTTACACCATCTCACCGTGCAGGCAGTTTATATGATATGATACAGGCAACACCAGGTGCAGTTAAACCAGCAGAACAA
>CAZZXW010000006.1:0-23424 GCA_964658095.1 uncultured Parafilimonas sp.
TGCCAAACCACTCCTTCAGCGCATAATGATAAACGTCCTCTCCCTTCTTCACTTTCTTTAAATATTTTTTCTTCAATGTGGGGTCATTGTTAATATTTGTAGCATAAGCCACTGCTTTCGCAAAAGCACTGCGGTTAGCCTTCTGCTTTTTGCTGGGCTTAATCTTGCTCATGTCAGGGTAAGAAGAAACAACTGTCTTATTACCGTACCGCTTAAATACAATCTGTTTTCCTAGTTGTCCGCGTAAGTTGCCTAATAAATCATTAGCAGGTAACGTAGCCATAAAATTGGATTTAATAATTAAAACGCAGGAAACGCGATATATATTTTTCGCAGTGGCTAAAGTATTATTATGTTATTACCTTGTGTATACCATCTATATACTGTCAACGTATTTCTAACGTTCATCCTTCGTTCATCTATCGTTAAGTTCTTAGGAAATTATTGAGTGTTATATTTAGGACGTATTCAGGGGCTTTGAATCATAACAACGGTACTTGAACTTAAAAAAGTATGATCACTTTATTTCTTCAACAATTTCAAAAAAATCAGAAATCTTTATTTTGAAATATTTGCACAGTGCTGACAAAGTACTAACAGATAAATTTGCTTTTGAAGTTTCAATCCTTCCAACATGAATGTTTGTATCGTTGTAAACATCTTGTTGAGTTAAGCCATTATCATCTCTCAGCTTCTTGACTGCTACTGCGATTTTCTTAAGAAGTTTTATATCTCTAATTTGTTTCACTTTGATAACTCAAAATGAAACCGAAACATTTTCATCATCAATGACGTATTTGTCATTTTATTTTTGTACTTTTATTTCTTTATATTTTTGCGATTCTTCATAAATAATTTGAAGCAATTCGCTTAAGTCTCGTCTGGAAAACTGGTAATTTTTCAAATGTGAACGAGATAATAAGTGAACGGCTCACGCTTAAGGGCGTGGGCTCACTTATTCGTTCACAGGTATACCAGTACCTCCAGGCGGTAAGTTGAGTTCCATGCTCTTTATTTTAATACTTATTAAAAGAGTAAAACCTTCTTACCGGTAAAACGAGACATTGTGTTCACGTTCAATGTTCATTCGTTTATGGCTTCCAGCACACTTAGAATCTTACGGGAGATTCATGATTACACACAGGAGTATATTGCAGAAGATATACTCTGCACAAGCCAGGCAACTTATGCACGGTTAGAAACTAACCCATCTAAACTCACAGCAGAACAGGCACAGAAATTAGCAGCCTTATATAAAGTAAATGTTGCGCATTTAATTTCAGATAATATGCCTGTTATTGTCTTTAAAGATGCTGCAGAAGATAATCAACAGAATACTGTTAGTACTCAGCTTAATACAACCATCAAAGCACTGCAAACACAGAATGAGCTTTTAATACAACAAAATACAGAACTGGTAAAGTTGGTAAAAGCATTACACCGCAAAACACCCGATTTGTTTTATGAATAATGCTACGTATAATCATATTGTCACCTTAAACGATGTAGTTGATAAATACTATGCTGCGCTTAATTTCTTTGCCCAAAAGCTTTTAAACAACAAAGAAGTTGCAGAAGAAATAATAGACGATGTGTTTATTAAACTCTGGCAAAAACAACCAGATTTCAGTCAATGCAAAAACATTAAAGCAGTGTTATACATCGCTGTAAAAAATGCTTGCCTTAATTACATCCAATCACGTAAGCGCGAAATGCATAAACAACAAGCGCTTGCCTATTATTTAAAAGAGGAAACAGAAGATTATATACTTAATCAAATCACAAGAGCAGAAGTGTTGCGCGAAGTATATGCAGAAATGCAAAAATTGCCGCTGGAACAACGCAGGGTAATGCAATTATTGTTCAAAGAAGGATTGAATAAAGAACAGGCTGCTGAACAACTAAACATATCCATTCACACCGTAAAAAAACACAAGCTAAAAGGTATTCGTGCATTAAGAGAAAAATTAAAAATGTTCTTTATGCAATTAATATTTATCATTTATTAAGTTTACAAAACAAATGGAAAGCTTTTTAGAAATATTTAATAAGAGTTAGGGTTGTAAATTTATCAGTACTATTCTTAGAGTGGTGTAAAGTATAGTTGAAATGATTTTAAAAAAAACGTAACAACACTTTAAACAAGCGTATAAACCCTTTCCGATTTTTGTGAAGATTAGAGAACTTTATATTGCCAGAACTATTCATAATCATTGTAACAGCTACAATCCAATATTTCCAAACAACCTCATCAATTAAACTATGCCTTTCAGGAAGAAATTAGAAGAAACTATACTGTTTAATGGTCAACGTTTTACCGAAATTAAAAACAGCAGGGCAAGAAGAGCTGTAATTAATACCATTGAAAAAATTGCTACTGATAAAGCGTTACTTCAAAATATTGTTTCCGAAGAACAACCGGTTTATAATCTAATAACTGAATCGCCAGCTTATATAGAAAATATTATTTGCGATGTACTTAATTTGAATAAGGATACAAAGGATAAAATTCAAAAGATATATATCGAACAATTAAAGGAAATGTTTTCTAACTCTAACAGCAATCGATGATAACAACTTCTTAAGCGTTAATAGTACAGCAGGCATGTCGAAATTGCTCTTTCATTAGTTCAATTCAAAGGTTGTAAATAATTGAATTCTTGCGGTCCTCACGTAATTACAGCTTCTTTTCACGAAAGTTTACCTTGCTTCAAGCAAGGTAGAATACTATAAAACCAAGCGCGTTTACGTTAGCGTAATTTTTTTTTAACCTGTATTTTAGTTTCTTTTAAACTAAGCAAAATTAGACTTCATTTCCTTCTGTTAACAACGGGTCTGGTCAATCCATACTCGAACAACAACACCTTATGATCTACGCAGACCTCCATGCTCATCCTTTTCTTTGTGCATTTGAAAATAGAATAGGTAATAACATTATTATGAGCAGAGATCCTAACGAGGAGTTCTCTGTTTGGCATCAGTTTCCGGAAGAGCACAATATCATTCATTCCTTGGTTGCAAAAGGTGGTGTAACTACTTACTCAGAATCAGACTTTACGCAAACGGCAATAAGTGGTGTGCGTTTAATTAATGTTGCAGTTTATCCTCCTGAAAGAGGTTTTTTTGAGCTGGATGATAAAACCTTTCTTGAAAGGATTATTAATTGGCTTGGATTAGAAAATTTTGCTGAGGTTGAGTTAGGCGAGCTTATTTCAGGATTTTCTGAAGAAAACGTACAATATATTAAATCGGCTAACTATAATTATTTTAATGAAACGCTTGGGCAAATAAATTTTTTTACTCAAACAAAACCTTACTCGCCTGATCCTTTAAAATGTACTGGCTCTGTTTATAGCAATATAAAAAATGCCCAATATGTTTTACTGCAAAATGGCGCACAATTAACTACGACTGTTACGGAGCAGATAATACAGGTATTAATAAGCGTAGAAGGCGGCAATGCCTTTTGGGGTAATTTTAATATTAATGGTGAGTTATGGAACGGGACAAACTTCCAGGACCATGCTGAGCTTAGTGATGAAAAGATACAGGCATACCAGGTGCTTGATGTACCCGATTATAAAAATGCTGTTACCAGAGACTTAATAGAAAATCATCCTGAAAATCTAAACCCACTTATACCTACTGAAGTTTGCAATGCATTAATACAAAATGTTAAGCAGCTTTTATCTCATTCCAGAATTTTTTCATTTACTGTAGCACATCATTTTTACAATGGCTTATGTGGGCATTGCAATAGCCTACAACCACTTACTGATCATAAATTGGTTGATCAAAACTTCGGAATAAGCAGTGATATAACCAATCTTGGTTACATGGTAATTAACATGTTGCTTAGTAAAAAAGTTATTGTTGACGTAAAACACATGAGTTGGAAGGCACGCCAAAGTTATTATCGCTTTAGAGCCAATAATTATCCCAACATCCCAATCATCGCCTCACATGCAGCAGTCAGTGGTAAAAAATGGATGGATAACAGGGCATGGAGTCTCATGCAAAACAATCCATTTTACCAGGTAGAACTAAACTTATATGATGATGATATAAATGAAATAGTGCGAAGCCATGGGCTGATAGGCATTTTAATGGATCAGCGGGTAAATGGTGTTAAGGATTCAGGCGATTTGAATACTTTATGGAAACAGTTTAGTTATATAGCTGAAATAGCAGCAGGCGGCATTCGCTATAACGATCAAACTGTTTGGGACAATATATGTTTAGGTACTGATTTTGACGGAGTAATTCATCCCGTTGATGAATTTCCTACCTACACTTCTTTCAACAGCAATGGCAATAAAAGCGGTAAAACATTTTACAATTTTTTACTAACCAACATCGAAGCTTACATGCAACATCCGCCGCATAATTTTTTAGCAATGGATTTACTTGAACCTGAAGCCATACTTTCCAAAATATGCTACACTAACATGACTGAGTTTGTAAAAAGAAATTATAAGTAACAGAGATAAAGAATAAGGATGAAAACTTCTTGCTACATGCCTACGATTTGGATTAAGACGCTATAATGTGAAGGTGAAGAAATTAGTGAAATGACATCAACTATCAACGATTAATATATGGAAATTAATAAGGAAAACGAAAACTCAAAAGCTTCACACGATGATAAAATCGGTGTTGAAAAGTTAGAACCTTACCCACTTCCTATTAAAGACGAAACGATTTCAATTGATGATTATATAAAAGCAAGCGTTACTGCAGGAGATAGAGTAAGAAAGTTATTATATGTTTTAAGTTTTGCAAGTGCAATAGCGTTTATGGCGTATTGGAATTCTAAAAGTGACGGCTGGATAAATAACCGCTTTGAAAATATTCAGGAAGCTGAAGAAAGATATTTAGACCCAAAAGAAGATTCCACAAAGGCGCTAAAACAACTTAGTAACATAAAATGTAAGTTGGATTCCGTTAGCATAATTCCCTTTTTATATGATAGACATATCAATTCAGCATCAAAAGTTAGAGACTATGAAAAAATCTTTCAAAATTTAAAAGAAAGTACTTTCCAGGTAAAAGTTCCAATATTAGGGATAAATTTTGATATCAATGATCTAAGCATTTTTGCTGGTTTAACATTCTTGTTTATTTTATTTTTATTGTTTTCTTCAATAGGACGTGAAGGAGAAAATTTAGACATTACTTTTCAATTTGCTGTTGAAAATAAAAAACTAAACAATATTTACATATACCTGGCAATGGGTCAGGTTTTATCCTACCCACAAAAACCGTACACTAATATTTTAATTGAGAAATCCTATTACAGCAAATTTATCTTCTTTTTAAAAAAGAATATTGCTAAAGGTCTTTATATTATTCCGTTTTTTGTGCAAAGTGTTATCATATGGCATGATTACGGTTCAAGAAATTTTGGAAATTCATTAAATCTAAATTTAACTAAAGACGAATTTCATTTGTCTTTACTCATTTTATTTGTTCTTTCATTTCTTTCAATCTTGTGTATCCATCGCACGGCTAAAATTGATAGGCTTTGGGATAAGTATTTTGCACTAAGTGACCTTGACAAAGCAAAAGGCTAATATTGTATTCAACAATTTTTATGTTACACTATATCATTACAAACCGTCAGATATTTTCAGATGATAATGGAGAGTACGTTAAACCTGATGGTGGCGAAAGTCCGTCTGATAATCTTAGGTTCGGGACTTTTGATTCCGAAATTTATATTAACACGAAGGACAGCCGAAAATCTGTAAACTTTTTTCCCGATCCTAATGCACCAAGCAAAAGGGATGTAAGTACCGATTCAGAAACACAGCCATATACAAAAGATTTGGGTACTGTTGACACAACCACATTAATAGGTTCTCAACGTTTCTTTGCCGAATTATTTCAGAAGATGAAACAAGCCAATGGCGATGTTCTTTTTTTTGTACATGGATATCATACGAACTTTGCAGGAGCATTGCAAAGCATCTGTGATTTGGAAGCGGTTTATGTAAACGATAAAAGCCCGGTAAAACAAATTGTAGCCTTTACATGGCCTGCAATGGATAAATATCTGCGTTATCGTGATGATGCAAAAGATGCAGAGCTTTCAGGCTATACGTTGGCAAGAAGTTACCTTATGCTCATTGATTTTTTCAAAGCCATATTTGGTCCTGATCCGCAAAACCCCATAAACACGCCATGCAATAACAACATTCATTTAATGGCCCATAGCATGGGTAACAGGGTTATTGAAAGTATGATGGTTGAACTATTAAGTTTAAAAAATAATGTAACAGCAATATTTAAAGAAATAATATTAGCCGCCTCTGATGTTGACTGGCAAATCTTCGAAGACCCAAGAGCTTTTAATAAGCTTACAGAAATTGGTGAACGAGTTACTGTTTATTATAATAACAAAGACATTGCTTTATTCATTTCTGAAACAACAAAGAATGCTTATAACAGGCTTGGTAAATTTGGGTTCAGGGATTATCATCAGCTACCGGCACATATTTACAGTGTTGATTGCACTAATGTAATGGACGAACAAAGCGTTAATAGCAAGCTTATTCAACATTGGTATTATAAAGAAAGCCCAACAGCTTCAAATGATATAATACAAACTCTAACCAGTAAACGGGTGGAAGATTTTATTGGTGATACAAGAACAGCCATACCGGCAATCGCAATTCAATTCAGGCTTATTGTAAAATGAAATCAGGGTCATAAGTACTGGTGTCTTTTCGTTAAAATTACAGAATCACATTTCAAAATATAATTGCCATTCACTTTACCTGTTTATAGTAAAACAATTTCATCTTAAACATTATAAAGAGGTAAATACAATAGCAAGATACAAATAATTGATAAGAGAGAATGCGATGACACTAACGGTATTTCTTTTTTAATCGCCTCCTGTTTTTCCATATAATACAAATCCATATCCTTGCTGTTCTTTGTTGCAATATCCCTTTCTGCACTTCCTATTTCTATCCCATAAATAAGAAAAAATGAAATCGCCATCGCTGATAGTAAAACACTTATATAGCGTTGCCTTTCGGCGATGGATTCCTTGGCAATAATATAAGTAAGAAAACCGCCATAAAAGGTTAGCAATTCCGGTATAACTACTTGTACAACCGGAGAAAGACTCATACCAACCAATAGTCCGATAGCAAATCCTAAAAAGGAAAAGCCGGAAACAATCAAAATAGATAAACGATTAAAAAAATAAATTTTAAAGGGTAACCCTTTTCTTTTGTGCAGTAAACTTCCATAGGTTATACAAGACAAATGGAATAATAATAATAATAATTCCCAAGTTTAATACCAGTTCTCCAAAAAAAAAACGTTTTTGAAAAATTCGTTTGCATTCGCTGCTTCAGGAGAGTTATTATTTAGTGAACAGGACGATGATAATGCATTAATACCGCCGTATCTATGTGATGATTTAAAACTGATGTGGTACTTGAGTTTGTGGCGAAATACGGACGTGCTAACTATCTAAATTTATTTCAAAGACAAAGGCGACATTGAACCCGTTTTATTTTTTGACTTTAAAACACAGGAAACAAGACATAAAAAAACTAAAATGTAAAGTATCTGCAATTTCATAAGATTTTTTAATTGTCGGGAATAAGATGTATTAGGAAACGAATGTAACAAGTTTTTTGAAAAATTTACATTACATGATTTCAAACGGGCAATACAGCTATCTGTCTGATATCCATATATAAGGGGCAGGCAACTGTAAAAGTTTGCAGCAGAATAACGTAGAATCACGTTGTTTATAATGTGGTAAAAAACATAAAAAGTAATTGCAGTTTATCTCTTCTTCATGTTTTTACGTCAGCAACTATAAAAGTCCCGCTAAGAATAACAGGACTTTTTCAACCCTAAACCCTTAAGAATGAAAGATAAAAAAACATTTTCATTTCCAATAATTTTTTTTGTAAGCAACATAAGATAACGATACGAGGGATAAATTAAGCGCTTGCAGAATTTATATGTGAATCAAGGTACAGGAGCCTGCTTTAATAAGCGATAGGGGCATCGATACTTTAATCGAAAGAACAGAAGGCATACACGATTACGGGAAGAAGTATTTTATAAATGCGGTTTACATCTGGCCCTCGTGTCTGTTTTTCTCTACGATTAGAGTTAAACCAAAGAATAAAAATACGGGGGCGCTTTTAAACATCGCGTAAAAATACGCTGTTACATGTATGCACATGCAAGAAAGTTATTGCTTCATATAACTTACTTTGCTACGAAATACTTTATGCTATATATTTTTAATTAATAAAGCCACTATGAATACCTGTAGGAAAAACTTATTCATTATTTTATTTTGCGCTATAAGCCCTTTTTTAAACGCACAAAAAGATTCCGGTAACACTTTCACATTAAAATTAGATAAAGGGAATGTTGTGCATGTGCAAATGCCAGGTGACAATGGATGGAGCTTTAAAGACCTTGTGCCTTATTTTCCCGGACTTGCGATTTTAGTAACATTAATTGGAATATGGGTACAGACAAAATCAAACCGCGACGATGAAAACAAAAAAAATCACCTCGAAAGAATAAGCAGACAAATCAGTGAACTATATATGCCACTGCATGCTCAGTATGAAAAAGGTGATAAAAACTGGTACTCTTTTAAAGATCTTTACGGAGAGCCGGTAGATTTTGACAATCCGCACTATACAGATTGGGCTTCTCTGGTATTTAAAAACACCAATATTTGCATGAGGGATATAATAACCAAAAAAGCTGATTTAATTATTGGCGATAAAATTCCTAAATGTTTATTGGATTTTTCCAGCTGGGCTGATGCTTTTGAAATATATCTGCATGCGCATGAGAAGAGAAATTTCAACAACGAGGATTGGAAAGATGCTCTTAAGGGTCATCCCGAGGTTGAGATGCAAGCTTATTTAAGCGCTAGTGTTGAGGTACTTAAAAAACAACAAAATTTATTATTAACGGGTAAGAAAACAATTGTAGATGAAACTGAATTAGAATCTCAGGTAATAAACCTTATTCCCGTGCATATAGAGGAAATCAAAAATCACCCATATAGAAAAGGCGTTTGGAAACGGGTTAAAGAAAAAGAAAAGCAAAAGCAAGAACAAAATATTTCATCTCCGGATCCAGCACTCAAAATACCCGACTATACAAAATACATTCCTGCAATGGTATTTACTGCATTTGTGGGTTTTTTGATTAAACGCAAAGCAAGAAAAACGCTTCAATGGATTGAAAAAATACGTAAGGGTTAAAGAATTACTCTTAAATCCTTTTGAAAAAAACATATGGCTTATCTTTCGCCAATGCTTTCAAAATTTGTTCGCAGCTTTTATACAAATCCGGTTGTTAATGATGATTTTCCTGATCCGCGTATGATAGAAGTTGAAGGTCATGGTTATTTTGCCTATGCCACGCATGATGAATTTTCACCTACGCTTAATAACATACTTGTAAGGCACTCACCGGATATGGTTAATTGGTCTGAAGCGCAAGGCGCACTGCAGACGTTACCTGTGTGGGCAAAGCAATCTCATAAATTCTGGTGTCCGCATATTGCGCAGGTTCATAATAGTTTTCGCTTATACTATGCGGCCGAACCTGATTCTAAAGATGGTATGTGCTTAGCACTTGCTACTTCTGATTCAACTACAGGATTCTGTGATATAGGTGTGCCATTGCTGCAAAATATTAATTCAACATTTAAATTGATTGATCCCTGCTTTTTTATTGATCCCAAAAGTAATAAGCACCTGCTGTTTTATGGTTCTGCTCATGAACCTATCCGTGTTGCTGAACTGGCTGAAGATGGCAAAACATTTATAACACATCCTGTTGAGGTATTGTATCCGGGAACAACTACCTATCACAAACTGCTTGAAGGCGCCTTTGTAACTTATAATGAAACGTGGAAAAGATATTTTTTATGGGTTTCCGGTGACAATACGTGGGTTTCCAATGCCTATGCAGTAAGTGTTTTTTGGTCTGAAAATCCTTTAAAACCATTTCAAAAAATTCCGGGTAATCCTGTGGTTCTTCATGCAAATGAATTTTGGGATGCGCCGGGACATTGCTGTGTTATAAAGGATGCTAATTATACTGAATGGATCGTCTATCACGCCGTTGATGCAAAAGATCCTTTTATCTCAGGAACGGATCGGTTTTTAAGGAAAATGTGTATTGATGAAGTTTTATACTCTGATGACGGTTGGCCATATATTAAAAAT
Organism: uncultured Parafilimonas sp.; assembly: GCA_964658095.1. Taxonomy (GTDB): domain Bacteria; phylum Bacteroidota; class Bacteroidia; order Chitinophagales; family Chitinophagaceae; genus Parafilimonas. The sequence goes on from CAZZXW010000006.1 coordinate 10,239, forward strand.
AGCTCGCCATCCTTTGATATTCAAAATGGGCCCGCGGTTAAAAAAGTTTAATATTATTTTATCATGCAGATTCTTCGTAACTACAATCAATTTGTTCTTTATTGCCATGCATATTAGTTATCATCCTTCTTCATTTTACCGGAACTACCGTTTACTTGTGTGTTTTTAGATATTTCAGTGTATTAAAAACCGCTTTTAATATTATGAGCAGATAATTGCCATGGCAATCATTTATGATGCGGTTATGAACATGAGTTTGAAGTTGCAGACAAGGATAATGAATGACTGCATTCATGTTACAGCAGGCGGCAGAACTTATTACACGAGGTTTGATAACAGCACTAAGCGCCAATTGCGTTAAGACACATTATTTTAATGAGCTAAAGAAGCCTTTAAAACAATACCTGCCCGCATTAGATTATATCATTTCAAAAAGTGAAGCTGAAGAAGAACGCCGTCGCACATTTTATAGAAAACCTGTCTTGAATCTAGATATTCACTTCAGTTCACCATAAGCAATGCAGACATTGGTTTGCTTGCTGCGGCTGTTGAATTGCTGCATGAAAGAGCTGAAGTGTTGTTTAAATAAAGGATCGCCGTAATTGTTGGTATCGGCCTGTATGAAACATTGCGGACATCCTTGAACGTTTTGTACGCTCTCTACACGATGTATAGTGATTACACCTTTTGCTGTGCTTTCGCAAGTATCATGGTATCATTTTACTTCCTAATAATGACATTTAAATAAAGTGTTCATACGCTGTTATAAAGTATTATTCCCATAAAGCAGATTAAGTACAAGCAATATGTTTGAAGCGGTTTTTTATTTTTTAAACCGTATGTATGAAACTAAATGACCTCAAAAGGTACAGCCAATAATAAGCTGCTGTTATATTAACTACAAGTTTAGCTCCGTACATAACCAATAGGGAATAACGCTGAAAATCCTTCTTTTAAAAGAGTAAGCACCCCAACGCCTAAAAGGGATTATACAATAGGGCAAAACCAAATGAGTACCAGACACATTAAAAAACATGGAGTAGTTCGAGGCTTAGATTCAGCCCGATCCTCCAGCTCTTTTGAAGGACGTTTCGGAAGACTGTTTAGAACCTTGCCTAAAGCCGACTATACTGATGAAGCGCTTAACGCTTTAGCTGCTGCAATGAGTGCACCCAAAGACGATCCACCCACACCAGAAACCGAAGCTGATGATGAAGAAAGTTCTGTCATTCATGCTGGCTACACTTATCTTGGTCAGTTTATTGATCATGATATAACTTTTGATCCTGCCAGTAGCCTGCAAAAGCAAAATGACCCTGATGCATTAGTTGATTATAGAACGCCTGCATTTGATCTGGACAATATTTATGGCCGTGGACCGGACGATCAACCTTATTTGTACGAAGCCGATGGTAAAAAATTTGTTTTGGGAAGTTCCTTATCTGGTAACCAATCAGATCCTAACACGAAAGATCTGCCAAGAAACAATCCTTCGTCCGGCGACAGGCGAGCTATAATTGGTGATCCAAGAAATGATGAAAATGTTATCGTTTCTCAATTACAAGGAATGTTTCTACGTTTTCATAACAGGATGGCAGATATGTTTCCCGGTAACGATTTTAAATTTATACAGGCCATGGTTCGCTGGCATTATCAATGGGTGGTAATTAATGACTTTTTACCTACGATAATTGGACAGAATATTCTAAATGATATATTGCCTCATTTAACAACAGATGACAAGTGCATTCATAAAAATCCACCCAACCTGAAATTCTTTAAATGGAAAAACGAACCCTTTATGCCTGTCGAGTTTTCTGTTGCAGCATATCGGTTTGGTCATTCTATGGTTCGTCCTATCTACCGGCTTAATGCAGGACTTCCAAGATTTGAAATATTTTCAACAGACCCTAATACTAATTTGCAGGGTTTTAGAGAGTTTCCTTCAAGCTGGGCTATTGATTGGCACTTATTTTTTGATTTTGGTAATTACCCTGCACCTAATCCGTTAAGCGCTCAAAGAATTCAACCGGCTTATAAAATAGATACATCTCTTGTGAATCCTTTAGCTAATCTTCCATCATCTGTAGCAGTGAATCCTGGCAATCTTGCATTGCGCAATCTACAACGCGGCAGAAGCCTTGGTTTACCATCAGGACAAGATGTTGCCAGGAGAATGTGTATTCCTGTAATACCAGATAATAAACTTTTTGTCGGGAAAGCTAATGAAGATGGTATGAATCCCGCTCCTGCCACAGGGGTACCAAAGAACCCCACTATAGATACCGTGCACCCTTCATTTAAAGATAAATCACCGCTTTGGTTTTATATTCTTGCAGAAGCGCAGCAAGCTTTTGTTGATAATAATACGCCACTCCGGTTAGGGCCTGTTGGAGGAAGGATAGTGGGTGAAGTGTTCGTTGGTTTATTACTTGGTGATAAACATTCTTACTTAAGTCAGCAGCCAGGCTGGGCACCGATCCCAGAATTCCAGGTAAATGGCAAATTTGGGATTGCAGAGCTTTTAAAACAGGCAATGCAGGCGTAGTTAAAACTGAGCCCGCACTAAGTAATATTAACATCGAGTTGTATAAAGAAAGAATATCCTTAACCAGTGCCAAATCTGCAACTATGTTTTCAATCGTGTTTGTCATAGCCATTTTTAATCTGCTGTTTTTAATTTCAGTTAGGTTTGCCGTTAAACAGAATGATTTGCTCCAAGCAAATTTTTAAAGACATCGAATATTGAATTAATAATGATAATTATTTAAAAACAGGAATAATAGCGTCAACAATCCCAAAAATATTTCAGTTTTTTGCGTACATTTTAATCGCATTAAGCTTATACTTTTTCCTGCATGAATGGATTAAGCTTCTCAGCCGCTTGCTGTTTATTTAAACCTTTCTCAAATAAAAGCTTCATTACACTTCTCTGTTTGGGTGGCAATTCTGCAGTTCATCATACACCATCTGCAACGTTTGTGCTCTTGTTATTGCTGCCATTATGAAGCTATCTGTTTCTTCTCTTTTGAAATAATTGTATCGAAGCTTATAGGTAAGCTTTCGTCTCGGTTGTTGTATATAATTAAGACAGGCATTTTTTACGGAGATGTATGATACAGCTTTTATGTTTCGTATTTACTGAAATTAGGTTCTCTTTGCCATAGTTTTCTAAACACTTCTTCGGTAATTTCTTCAGCGTCTTCTTTGCTTTTTACAAGCTTTTGTGCGAAGAAAACCAGTGAAGGAAAATTAAATCGATTGACATGCCACTGCTAATTATTTTTTAGGCTTTGCTTGCTTGCAAGAAAACATAATGCCTACAAAAAAACAATTGATCAATTTGTAATGGGTATGGTTAAAGAGATGAGAGAAGCAAGGGGTATCAGTCAAAAAGAGTTATCAATTAAGATGGACTTCTCCGAAGGTTTTGTCGGTTATGTTGAAAATCCAAAAAGAAGAGATAAGTATAATCTTTCACACAGTAATACTCTTGGCAAGATTTTTAAATGTTCACCCAAAGGGTTTTTACCTGAGCAGGCATTACAGGAGATTTATAAATTCATATTAGCAACGTAGTCTTACGATAAAAGAACGGAATTTTACGTGCTTTCTTTAATCCGTGTTATTTTACATTTATGAAATAATCATCTCTGGTATTTTTAGCACAAATTATTGCATTGATTTTTTTGGTTAGGTATTTCATTTTTTCAATTCATGTAATTAAATTATTTCATTACACATATAAAGCATCAATTTATGGTGGTACAATAATAGTTTTACGGGATTCTTTGCAAGGATCCATTTATTAGAAAAAAAGGCACAGATAGATGATAAAGAAATAATGGAAACTATGATCATTTTTCCAATATCTTAAGAATATATGGGAAAAAAACCAAAAGAAAATGTTCGATTTCAATTAATGTTCCTGCAAAAGGCAAGGTGGACGCTTCCACTGAGGTTTATAATTTGTGTAGCGAATCGGAAGCAACTAAGTTAGAAATACAGAAAGTTATAAGAATGCAAATCATACTATATACGTAACTGTTTTTGAGACTAAATCTCATTTGTTTTACAACGCTTATGAATTTTTGTTGCAAGCTTTATTAAAAGGTTATATAAAACTGTTTACTATAGTTTAAACAAGGTCTTTCTTGTAAATGGTTTCAATATTTTCAACATTTTACTTTAAATATTCAATTACTTTTTAAACCTCTAGCCATGATTAAAAATTACGCTTTAGTATGCTGTTTATTGATTGTAAGCCTTTCGAGTTTTGCCACTGCTATCCCTGGTGGTTCATATAATGTTGGTTCCGGCCAATATTATACAACTCTTTCGGCAGCTGTTTCAGACATAAACACAAATGGCATAAGCGGGGCTGTTAAATTAATTCTCACTGATGCCAGCTATTCCATTAGTTCCAGCTTAGTTATTCAAGCTTCGGCAGGAACAACATCAAGTTATACATTAACCATACAACCCAATTTAAACACAGCGGTAACCATCAGTGGTTCGGCGACCGCTATTTTCGAATTAAACGGGGTAAGTTATGTTACTATCAATGGTCTTAACGGCACATCCAGCCTCACTCTCCAAAATACCAGCACAAGCACTTCGTCGTCAGTAATATGGTTAGCAAGTTCGACAACTGGTGCTAAGTATAATACTATAAGAAACTGTACTTTAAAAGGCAATGCTTCTACAACAACTTTTGCAGGCATATTTTGTGGAGGTTCAACAATCGGACAAAATTCTTATGCAACAGCTTCAAATGATCATAATACTTACGATAATAATGTCATATCAAAAGCACAAAACGGTATCTATCAATTAGGGCAAACAAGTACCGTAGAACCTGGTACTGCTATAACAAACAATATTTTTGGCAGTACTACAAGCGGAGATGGCTTTTCCTTGAGCGGTGTAACTATAAAGTATCAAAGCTATTCGACAATTAGCAACAATGACATACAAAATCTTATTTATAGCGGTTCTTCTACATTAACAGATGGAGCTAGTGTTAAGATTAACGTTGGGTTATATTTATTTAATTGCAAGAATGCAACCGTATCAGCCAATAAAATTCATAATATAAATTTTTCAGGTTCAACCGTAAGGCGGTGTTATGGATTATCGTTAGAAAGCCCCAGTTATAACACATCAACCTCTACCGCGAATAATGTAGTTTATAATAACATGATTTATAATTGTAATTATTCTGGCACACCTGCTTCAAGTAGCTGGGAGCTAAGTGGGATAAACGAGAATGGAGGCTACGGAGATCAATTTTATTTTAATTCAGTGAGATTGAGTGGTACATATAGCACAGGAACTAATTATGCGGCTTTTAGTAACGGCAATGGAGCAAATACAACCGCCTCTCCCGTGATCACTCTTAATAATAATATTTTAAATCTTGATGCAGGAATATCTGGTGGAACAAGCAAGTTCTATTGTCACTACTCAAAGCTGACTGCAATAGCAGGTGGCTCTTGGAATTATAACGATTTTAGCGGGAATGATGCTTCCGGAGCTGGAAACTTTACAGGAAATTTATATGTTGGCTTTTATGCTGGAAGTAGTCAGCAAACACTCTCTAGCTGGAGAACCGCAACAGGTAGAGACCCTGCTCCCAGTGGTAGTACTAAGGGTTCAGTTGGAGTTAATCCAATATTTAATTCAACCGACTTGCACTTAGTTGACTGTTCTGGAGAAAACAGTGGTTTAGATGGTCAAGGTAAAACGATTTCTTCGCCAGCTATTACAACAGATATTGATGGGGATATCAGAGCCAGTTATCCATCAGTACCTGATATCGGCGCTGATGAATTTACGTCTGTTTTAACTGTTTGGACTGGAGCAACCAGTACAAACTGGAATACAGCAAGTAACTGGTCCTGCGGTTTAGTGCCAACCACAACCTCAGATGTGTTCATTCCAGCTGCTACTACTTATAATGCAACTTTATTTTCTAATGTCGAAATACAGAGTATTCATATTGACAAAGGTGCCACCGTTAATCTGAATGACCATCTATTCACACTCAATACTACCTATAGTGGTACTGGTAGCTTGATTGGTTCAGCATTATCTAAATTATGGATTAAAGGTGCAGTAGATGCTGGAACGATTTATTTTTCTAATGGAACCGGACAAAATCAATTATTAAAATTGTCTTTACAGGCTGGTTCAACACTTACTTTAGGAAACAATCTTTATATCGTGGGTGGCTCTACCGGTGCTTATGGAACGGTTACTGCTGATGGCACTCTTAATTCAAATGGGTATTTAACTCTTGGGTCAAGTATAAATGGAACAGCAATGGTCGCTAATTCTGCTGGCTCAATAACTGGTAACGTTACAGTAGAAAGGTTTATCCCGGCTAGGAGAGCCTGGAGATTTTTAACCGTTCCTTTTAGCAGTTCTACACAATCAATTAACGCTGCATGGCAAGAAGGCTTTCAAAATGATAATTACTCACAATGTAATCCTACAGAGTATCCGGGGACACCAGGATATGGAACAGAAATTACTTACGTTTATTCAGCCGGTAACGGATATGATGCGAATACAACTTCTAATACTTCCATCCAATATTTTCAAAATACAGATTGGGTAGCTCCATCATCTACAACTGGTAGATTAATTACACAATCGCCTTACTGTTTGTTTGTGAGAGGCGATAGGACTGTGTGTTTAAGTGAGGGTGTATCAGCTCCACCGAATAATACAATCTTAAGAGCAACGGGTGTTTTAAACCAAACAGGTGGTACAAACTCAGTTACAATACCTTATTCAGGTTCTGTAGGGGACGGTTTTTTTGTTGGTAACCCATATGCATCGTCGATTGATGTGTCCGATATATTTAAGGGCTTAAGAAGCAGTACTAACTATGGATTTGATCAAACCTTGTATGTATGGGATCCAAAATTACCAGGAACATATGGTGATGGAGCTTATGTAACTTGGACTAGCAATACCTCCGGTTCTGGCGGTATCTGGGCTCCTACTACTGATCCCGCAACTGGTAATCCTGGAAGTTATCCACCTGGCTCTTCTAATGAGCCTTTTATTGAAAGTGGCCAGGCTATTATGTTAGTAACAACAGCAACAAATGCGCAGATTCAGTTTCAGGAAAGTGACAAAGCTACCACCCAGTTGCAAGTATTTGGTAATGTCATTCCTAAAAAACAAATAAATCCAATTGCTTATATAAATCTTCTGTCTGCAGATGGCATTTCGCTAGTGGACGGTGTCGCAGCCGTTTTTCAGCAAAACGATTATGAAATGAATTCACATAATGCAAAAAAGAGATGGAATAAGGGAAATAATATGTCCTTACATGATAACGGTCAAGATTTAGCAATACAATTTAAAAAATTATATACAGCTGACACTCTATTTTTGAAATTAGATGCTAAGCCGCAATCCTATGCTCTAAATCTATTTTTAGAAGAGGTTCCCAGCTATTTAGTAACAAGTGGGTATATCATCGATGATTATTTGAAAACTAAAATACCATTACAACTTACAGCTCACCATTTGTATAAGTTTACAACAACTTCGGATACGAATAGTTATAAAAATAGATTTAAGATTATACTTTATTTTTATGATTCGTCGTTGATATCTTCAAGCAAAATTTTAAATTTAATAAATAAGGCTGGATCCTTTGGCTTAGACGTTTACCCTAATCCAACTCAGACAGATTTTATAGTTCTTTCTTCAACACCTATAGGTGAAGGGATTTATAAAATTGTGATCTATGATGAACGTGGTGATCTTGTAAAGCAAGAAGATTTTGTTTCTATTCAAAATACAATTAACCTAAAAATTCAATTGAGTAAAAGTTGGGCTAATGGAATGTATACTGTAAAACTTTATAATAATAAAAATATTCTAGTTGGTACGACAAAATTTGTTATGAATCGATGACAACTTTATATCTATTTACAAATAATTTGGTTTAATGAATAAATTGCAAAAATGAATTTAAATTTTAGCAATATGCAAGGCTAATCTTTTATTTATGAAATTAGTATTTGTTATTTTAATTTATTTTATTGCATCTATTTTAAACCAAATTTATGCACAGGTAAATATTCAGGATTCGTTAGCGCTTGTTAATTTTTATAATAGCGCCAAAGGTGCAAACTGGACAAAACATTATAACTGGTTGACCACAAAACCTGTAAGTAAATGGTATGGAATAACTGTAACAAACAATCGTGTATCTAAGATTTCATTAGGAGAAAACAATCTTGTAGATTCTATTTCTTCTTCTGTTGGTAATCTCTCAGCATTAGATACTCTTGATTTATATAATAATATTTATTTAATTAATAGTGGCATTCCTGCTTCATTGGGAAATTTAAATAGTTTACTTTACTTAGATTTATCGGGTGATAACTTAGGTGGCAGCATTCCTGCTTCATTCGGCAATCTTACCAATTTGCAGCTTTTAAATTTGGGATTTAATGGTTTACAAACCAGCATTCCTTCAGCAATTGAAAATTTACAAAATTTAAAAGTGTTAAACTTATCACTTAACAATTTAAAAGGAGGCATACCTTCATTTTTAGGCAATTTGAAAGAACTAGTTATTTTAGATTTAAGGCAAAACGGAATTGGTGGTTCTATCCCACCGGCATTAGGAAATTTAAATAATTTGCGGGAATTACATTTGTCACGGGATAGCTTAACAGGAGGCATTCCTGCAGAATTGGGAAATTTGAATTCTATAACCACTCTAGAATTATTTGAAAACGAATTAACCGGTAGTATACCACCTTCGTTAGGTAATTTAAGTAATCTTCAGACCTTGAATTTTTATGATAATCAACTAAGCGGTAATATCCCTCCCGAACTTGGTAATATGAGTAGTTTGAAAGCATTTGAAGTTCCCGTTAATCAGTTATCCGGTAATATTCCTTCTACGTTAGGCAATCTTAAAAATTTAACCGGTTTAGCTTTAGACCGTAATCAATTAACAGGCAACATACCTCCAGAATTAGGCAACTTAGATTCTTTAACTTCTTTGAATCTTGCCAGTAATCAATTAACAGGCAGTATACCTTCTAAAGTAGGTAATCTTACGAATTTAATTTTTTTAAGCTTGGAACATAATGATTTAACTGATAGTCTTCCTTCAACCTTTTACCAGTTAAAAAAACTGGTAAAGCTGTTTTTAGACAACAATAACTTAAGCGGAAATTTATCTTTGCAGCTAAATACCTTTGATCAATTAACATACTTCTACATTCAAAATAATAAGTTTAGCGGAACGATTCCTTCAGATTGGGGCAAAAATGTGTCAGGAGGACTTATTTTATATGCAAATGATAATTTCTTTACGTTTGATGGCACAGAAACTATAGCAAAAGGCTTTAATGTTTACTTTATTTATTCACCTCAGGGTATTATAACGCTTCATAATGCAGCGAGCAATAAACTTTCTGTTTCAGCAGGAGGTACATTATCAAATAATACTTATCATTGGTATAAAGACGGGAGCTTAATTGCTAATATTATAGGTGATTCAACTTTTACAGTTTCGCAAACAGGTAATTATTATGTAGCTGTAACCAACTCTATAGCAACCAAACTTACATTATACAGTGACACACTAAAGATTACAATATTACCCGTTAAACTTCTTTCTTTTTCTGCACAAAAAGAAACTACTACTACTTTACTGCAATGGCAAACCGCCGATGAAATTAACAATGATCATTTTAGCATTGAACGTTCTGCAGATTCAAAATTGTTTACTTCAATTGGTAATAAACCAGCAACCAATAATGCATTAAGAAGTAATTATTCTTTTGTTGACAATGCACCTTTAAACGGTATAAATTATTATCGTTTAAAACAGGTAGATAAAGATGGTAAGTTTAGTTACTCGAAGATTGTGTCTGTTGATTTTAGTAATAATGCCTCAATATTTGCTATATATCCAAATCCTGCAAACAATGTGATTAATGTAATGCTTCCATCAATAAATAGTAAATCTGACATAACATTGTTTGATGTTAATGGAAAAAAAATATTGCATGAAGAGATTGCCTTAAATATCACTTCAAACCAAATTAATATAGGTAAGCTGCCTGCAGGTGTTTATAATGTGGTGTTGGTGCAGGATTATAAGTGCAAGTCATTAAAATTGGTAAAAAAATAATTTAGATTTAAGTATTTGAACTTCTGCTGTAAATAGGTCTCTCTCAGAAAGTGTCGGCAAGGAGAACGCAAAACCATTACAGGAAAAAGCAATAATCCATTTGTCTCTGTAAGGCTTGTTTATACTTACAATGCCTTTTGGGTGCTCGCAGTTTGTCATACCTCTTGCTGCTCCACATTCTTAATTCGGACACTTCTTGCACCCTACACATTACATTCATACAAGCTGTCTTGTGTTCGCTGATAATTGTCATTATGCTACTTAGTTTTTGGATTAGATTCATCAATTCTATAGATTCCCGTTTTGATTGCATATATAACAACTCCCGTGCTACTTTTTACATTAATTTTTTCCTGAATTTTTACTTTCCATGCCTCAACAGTTCTATAACTTAAAAAAACTTCATCAGCAATTTCTCTATTTGTTTTTTCCTGGCAGATAAGTTCAATTATTTTTAGTTCCTTTTCATTAAATAAGGGCTGCTGTTTATTTTTATAAGGATTATTAATCTTTGTTTTAGAAATAATTCTGGTTAATCTGGTTGACGTATTTCTGCAGTAATAAGAATTGCCTTTGTAAACCGTATGTATAGCTTCAACAACTTCATTTTTGTTTGAATTCTTTAATAAATAGCCTAAAGCACCTGCTTCCAGCATATCAACTACAGAGCCTTCATCGTTAGATACCGATAAAGCAATTACACCTATTGCAGGGTTGAATGATATGATTTCACGAGTTGCATCAATGCCATTCATAACAGGCATCGTTATGTCAGTAAGAACAATGTCAGGATTAAGTTTTTTTACCTTCGCAACAAGTTCTTCTCCATTAAGTGCTTCTCCTACAACCTGAATATCTTGCGTAGTACCTAATAAGGTTTTTAATCCTTCAATATAAACATCGTGATCATCTGCAATGATGGTAGTAATTATAGATTTCATATTAAGAAGTTAAAGGAATTTCTAAATTATATATAACACCCTTTTCTTCAGTGCTGTCCAAATAAATATTCCCTTTCAGCATTTCTATCCTGCTAACGATATTACTTAATCCTAAACCTGTTCTTTTTCTTAAAGTTTTTTGTTGATTAAAACCTACCCCATTGTCAGCTATAAAAATCTTTAGACATGAATTTTCTTCAATAAGATTAAATTTTATTGCAGACCCTCTTGAGTGTTTAATGCTATTATGTATTATTTCCTGAATAGCTCTATACAGGTGTAGCTGTAAATCTTCAGGTAAACTTAGAAAATCGTTTTGAATTTCATATTCTATTGAAATTTTTTTCGATTCATTAATTGTATCAAATAATTCCTTTAACGCTGCTATCAATCCTTTTCTAACGAATGTGCCAGGCATTAAGTCATCTAATATTTCCCGAATTTTTACCATAGCATCATCAATATTGTTCATCGCTTTATTAAGCAAACCTTCGTTAACAGCTGAAATATTTTCTATGCAGGAAAGTTTCAACTTGCTAACCGAGAGAACTACCGCAACTTCATCATGTAAATCACGGGCCATACGTAAACGTTCTCTTTCAAGCGTCGATATTTCTGCGTTAATTTTTTCGTGGTGTAGTAATGACATCTTCTTTCTTTGCCTTAATAAAGAAACAATGAACAGAATTAATATAACAGCCAACACAAAAGTTGCTATAAATATGGCAGGATAAATTTTTGTTTCGTCGGAATGCATATAGCAGCTATGGCATAAAGTAAATTAGAAAACAAAATTATAATCAATAATATTATGTATAAACGTGTGTAAAAAGCAATAGACATTTGAATGTCAACAAAAAAGAAAACTTCACACAATGCTCTGTAAGTAAAATAAAGCAAAAAAGTAGAACAAATAATAAATTGTGCATTCAAATAAAACTTATTAATTCTTTGAAGAATTAATAAGTTTAGTTGTTCTATACTAAGATAAACGATCATAAACGAGTAAAGAACACGAAACAAAGAATCAAATGTTGCAATTGAGTGAAAAATTAAATTTTCAACTATCCAAATTAATACACCTGCCGTACCAGTGATTCTATAAAATAGAATTGAAAAATTTTGTTGATTCCATAAATAGAATAACCACAAAAGAATAATAAATTCAATCAGAACATATATATTAGAATTTACAGCATTATTTTTCCATAAATGTTTGCAAAGAATACTTAACGCCTCATTAGCCGCTGCTAACCAAATAAAATAAAAGAAGGGTTGAAAAGATTTTAAACTGTTTTTATATTTAAAAATGCTTATAACTGCTGGTAAAAAAGCAGAATAGCTTGAACAATTCAAATATATTTCCTTCATTTTATTCAGTAAGTTGTAAACCATTGCAGAAAGGCGGGCATCGTTGTGCGTCATCAACTATTATTGGATTACCAACTGCTAAAATATCGTCACTGTTACTATCTACTCCAACCAAAATCGCATGATTATTTAAATCTTCGCTCATTCCATAATAAATTCTTAACGATTTGCAATCAGGTTGGGAAATTACAGCATTAATATCGCTTAAATCGAATGTCTCTGAAGTTGCTAATATGTTTACGTCAACTCCGGGAGCGAGAATGGTTGCTTTTTGATTTTTGTAAAGACTGATCATAGCTTTAGCTTGCTCAAGTGAAATTTGTGGCATATTAAATAATTTAGTATTAAAATTGCTTATTTTACTATGCCTTCTTTACGTACAAACCCGCTAATTGATGCATAAATTACGCTGCTGTTTTTCGCATGAACAGCTGCCATTAAAGACCCTGTAAAATTTTTTATTAAATGTTTAGAAATTTATATGATTAGCTGTTGGTTGTGGATATGTTAGTTGATGCATCTTATCAATAAGACTGATAGCACGAACAAATTTCCATTCTTAAACAGTATAATTTTGTTGACTTCGAACACGCATAGGTGCAAATTTTTGCGTGTTATTACGCTTACCTTTTCTATATTACCTATGTAGCTTAGCTGCTCTAAACAAGCATAATTAAGACATCGAATCTAAACA